>JBFWIY010000468.1:0-2900 GCA_050255855.1 Desulfovibrionaceae bacterium | reverse complement strand
TGGAGCAGGCGGATGTTCCACCAGGCGAGTCCGGCCAGGGCGGGCACGGCCTGGGCCAGCACGGCCAGGGCCGGGGACTGGAGCCACTCGGCCGCCATGGCCGCCGTGGCTGCGGGCCCGGGCGCGGCCACGGCGGTTCCGCCCCCCGCCCCGAGCGCCAGAACGAGCCCCCCGGCCAGCCCGGTCCCGAGCCGCACGGCCCGGGCCAGACGGCTCGCGGCCCGCTGCGTCGCGGCCCGGTGCATGGGCCGATGCTTTCCCGTCATGGCCACCCCCTGGAGTCGTGGGGACGCTACCATGAAACGGATAAAAGTCCAAAGGGATGCGGAGATGCGGGGCCGCGGCCCCAAGGGCCCTAGAGCCCGAGGCGCGGGGCCAGGGCGGCCCGGGCCGCCTCGGGGAGGACCTCCCGCAGGCAGCGGTGGTGCCCTTGGGGGCAGCGCTTGTGGCCGTGCAGGCCGCAGGGGCGGCAGGGCAGGTCCAGCTCCAGCACGGTGGCCTGCGCCCCGCGCGGAAAGAACCCGAGCGAGCGCACCGTGGGCCCGAACAGGGCCACCGTGGGCGTGCCCTGCATCCAGGCCAGGTGCATGGGCCCGGAGTCGTTGGTCAGGTAGGCGTCCAGCCGCCCCAGGCAGGCGGCCAGGGTCGGCAGGTCCAGCCGCCCGGCCAGGTCCAGCACCCGGCCTTTCCCCGGGTCTCCCGCCCCGGTCACTACCGCGGCGGCGTCCGCGGCCTCGCTCGGGCCGCCGAACACCAGCACCGTGGCCCCGGCCCGCGCCGCCCACCCGGCCACGTCCGCGAAATACTCCAGGGGCCAGCGCTTGGTGGGCCAGGTGGACCCGGGATGGATGCCCAGCACGGGCCGCGGCAGCGGGTCCAGCAGGGCCGATGCCCGCGCCGTGGCCGCCTCGGGCGGCACCAGCCGGGGTTCCGGGGCCGGGCCGGTCACCCCCAGGGGGCGCAGCAGCTCCATGAGCCGGTCCACCTCGTGCAGCTCGTCGAAGCGCCGCGACACCGTGCGCGTGTAGGCCAGGCGCTGGTGCCAGGGCCGGTCGTACCCGATGCGCTCCGGGATGCCGCTGGCCCAGGCCACGGCCGCGCTGCGCAGGCTGGTGTGGGCGGAGATGAACAGGTCCGCCGGGCCCCCGGGCAGCCCGCGGCCCAGCTCGCGCCCCAGGCGCAGGGCCGCGCCCAGGGAGCGCTCCGCCCCGCGCTTGTCGAACCCGCGTACGCTCGTGAGCCCGGGTTGGGCCGCGAACAGCCCCTCCACCCCACGGCGCACCACCAGGTGCACCCCGGCCCCGGGAAAGCGCTGGTGCAGCGCCGCCAGGGCGGGCAGGGCGAGGACCGCGTCCCCCAGAAAAGCGGGCTGCCAAAAGACGATTTGGTGAAATTCCTTCATGCCCCGTTCCATTGTGGTGGCGCTATGGTTAGCGTCTTGCGGCGTCGGGTTCAAGGCTCCATGCGGAACTGGCCGCGCGGTCGCCCCCCCGCTTGCCAGCCGCGGCCAAAGACCGTAAGGAAAAACGAATCCTTCCCCGGCCTTGCCACGGCCCGGGAGGGCCGGAGGGACCCCATGAAGTACATCATGTTCGAGGATTTTTCCGGCGAGGCCGTGCCGGTCCTGTTCCCGTCCCGCATCGAGTTCGTGGAGATGCGCGAGCAGATTCCCTACGCCACGGTCCTCTCGGCCGGATTCGTCCAGCTGAGCGGCGGCCGCATCGCCTGCCACGGCGAGTCCAAGACCCTGGGCGTGGCCGCCCGCGACATCGACGGCGACCTGCTCACCGAACGCCTGGCCAATCCCGAGCTCTGATCGCGCCCCGCGCCCCGGCGCCCCCTGCCGGCCGATCCCTCCGGGGGGATCAGTCGTACTTCACGTCGGAAATCTGCATGAGCCGGTCCCAGGTGTGCGTGGCCTGGATCAGCCGCACCGTGCCCGTGCGGCCGCGCATCACCAGCGAGGTGGTCTGCGCCCCGCGCCCCGTGAACCGCACCCCCTCCAGGAACGTCCCGCCCGAAATGCCCGTGGCCGAAAAGAAGATGTCCTCGCTCTTCACCAGGTCCGCGGCCGTGAACACCCGGCTCAGGTCCGCCCCGGCCTCGGCCAGCCAGCGCTTCTCGTCCTCCTTCTGCGGGTCCAGCCGGGCGAACATCTCCCCGCCCATGCAGCGGATGGCGCAGGCCGAAAGCACGCCCTCGGGCGTGCCCCCGGTGCCCATCATCACGTCTACGTCGCTGCGCGGGTCCACCGCCATGAGCGACCCGGCCACGTCCCCGTCCGTGTGCAGCTGGATGCGCGCCCCGGCCTCGCGGATCTGCGCGATGAGCCCCAGGTGCCGCGGCTTGTCCAGCACGAACACCACCAGGTCGTCCACGTCCTTGCCCAGGGCCCGGGCCACCTGCTTCAGGTTGTGGGCCACGGGCGCGTCGATGTCCACCGCGTCCTTGGCCTCGGACGGCACCACCAGCTTCTGCATGTAATAGCTCTTGCCCGGGTCGTACATGCTCCCGGCCGGGGCCACCCCCACCACGGAAATGGCGTTGGGCCGCCCGTAGGCCAGCAGGTTGGTCCCCTCCACCGGGTCCACGGCCACGTCCACGTCCACGCCCTCGCCCGTGCCCAGGACCTCCCCGTTGTAGAGCATGGGGGCCTCGTCCTTCTCCCCCTCGCCGATGACCACCCGGCCCCGCACGTCGATGGAGTTGAAGGACAGGCGCATGGCGTCCACCGCGGCCTTGTCGCCGTTGTTCTTGTCGCCCTTGCCCAGCCAGCGGGCCGAAGCCAACGCCGCCGACTCGGTGATGCGCACCAGATCCAGGGCCAGATTGCGCTGCCAGGGATACGTCATGGGAATGCTCCTTGGAGGGTGGGATTGGAGCCGGGGGGAGGGGAACCC
>JBFWIY010000467.1:0-2911 GCA_050255855.1 Desulfovibrionaceae bacterium | reverse complement strand
CGACGCTCTTCCGATCTCACTCGGGCAGGCCCGGGGCCTTCATGGGCACCCGGGGGTGGGGCTTGAGGATGAGGTGGATGCGGTGCTTCTTCAGGAGGTCGAAGAAGTCGAGCAGGTTGAAGGCGTCCAGGGTGAGGGGGGTGATCTCGGTGTCGCGGAAGGTGGGGGCGTAGAGCAGGACCTTCCAGCCCTTTTTCCGGGCGGCGCGCACCGCGGCGTAGGCCGCGGTGTCGCAGCCGAGCAGGGCGTCGGCGTTGACGCGGCTGCGGAAGATGTCCGTGCGGGGGTAGCCGTAGTCCAGGAACTCCTTGGCGTCCATGGACTTCTTGAAGACTTCCTCGGTGTAGAAGGGGCTGGTGGTGACGATGATGTCGTAGTCGCTGTGGTCGGCCACCAGGTTGTCCGTGCGGCCCTCCAGCACCGGGACGTTCGCCAGCTGGAACCCGATCTTCTTGTTGCCCACCCCGTGCCAGAGCTGCACCTGCCGGGCCTTGGCCAGCAGGGGCATGTACAGGGCCCGGCGGAAGCTGATGGACTCCACCACCACGGTGCCCGCCTCGGCCAGTTTGTGGATGGTCACCTCGTCCGGATAGAACAGGACCGGCAGGTTGGCCTGGCGCAGGGCCTTGTAGTCGTCAAGGGATTCGGTGAGGAACCAGGACTCCACCTCCGGGTGCTTCCGGGCCATGTGCAGGAAGAGGTACTTGGCGTTGCCCGAGAGCCCGCCGCCGCCGCGGCCGATGAAGACGTACGCCTTGCGGTTCACCGGGGTGCGTTCGGAGAGCACCGTGAAGCGCGCGTGCAGCTTGGTGAGCGTCTTGATGTATTCCAGGGCCTCGGGGCTGAGGTCGTCCGTGGGGGTGTCGGCCGGGGCGGGCATGCGGAAGAAGACCATGGGGACCTCTAGGGGGCGCCGGGCGGCGCGGCAGAAGGGGGAAAAGGCGGGGGGCGGCGGAACAGGGCGAGGCGGCGGGGCATCAGCCCTCCCCGCCCGCGCGCGCCCAGAATTCGGGCCATCGGGCCATGAGCTCCTGCAGGGCCTTGCCCCGGTGGGAGCGGGCGTTCTTGACCTCGCGGGGCATCTGGGCGGCGGTGACGCCCAGCTCGGGGTCCAGGAAGATGGGGTCGTATCCGAAGCCGCTCTTGCCCGAGTAGCCGTGGGCGATGCGTCCCTCCCAGGCCGCCTCGGCCACCAGCTCCGCCCCGCCCGGCGCGCTGGCCACCATGGTGCAGACGAACCGGGCCGTGCGCCGCTCGTCGGGGACGTGCTTCAGGGCGTCCAGGAGCTTGGCGTTGTTGGCGTCGGGGTCGTGGCCCTCGCCCGCGTAGCGGGCGGAATAGACCCCGGGCCCGCCGTCCAGGGCGTCCACGCACAGGCCGGAGTCGTCGGCCACGGCCACGAGTCCCGTGGCCTGGGCCACGGCCCGGGCCTTGAGGCGGGCGTTGTCCAGAAAGGTCTCGCCGGTCTCGGGGATGTCGGGGATTTCGGGGTAGGCGTCCAGGCCCACCACGGTGAGGCCCCGGCCCTGTAGCAATGCGTTGAATTCCGCAATTTTCCCGGCGTTCCGGGTGGCCAGGACAATGGTGCTCACGCGGGCCGGTCCCTGTTGAGATTATTCCTCAAAAAAGTCTATACAATCCCGTCCGGTTTGGCAACCGCCAGGGCGGGCGGCAGGCGCAGGGTGACGCTGGTGCCCTCGCCCTCCACGCTGGTCAGGGTCACGTCGCCGCCGATCTCGTCCAGGATCTTGCGGATCATGGCCAGGCCCAGGCCCGAGCCCTTGCCCTTGGTGGAGAAGAAGGGGCTGAAGACCTTGTCGCGGATGTCCGCCGGGATGCCGCAGCCGGTGTCGCGCACGGTGAGCAGCACGTGGCGCGGGGTCATGGCCGTGCTGACGGTGAGGTCGCCGCCATGCTCCTCCATGGCCTCCATGGCGTTCTTCACCAGGTTGATGAGGCATTGGGTGACCAGCTCGGGGTCGCCCTTGGCCTTGGCGATGGACTCGTCCAGGTCCATGGCGATGCGCACGCCCTGCTGGCCCGAGCCGATGCCCATGACCCGCATGGTGGCCCGCGCCACCTCGTTGACGTCCACCACGGCGCTGCGGGCCTGCATGGGCCGGGCGAAGTTGAGGATGCTCTTGAGGATGCCGTCCAGGCGTCGGGACTCCTCCAGGATGATCTGGAGCTTTTCCTTGGCCGGGTCCCCCAGGTCGGGGGAGCGCAGGAGCTGGTTGGCGAACCCGGAGATGGCGAAGAGGGGGTTGCGGATCTCGTGGGCGATGTAGGTGGAGAGCTGGCCGATGCTGGCCAGCTTTTCGGCCTGCTGGAGGCGCTGCTCCATGTTGGTGCGCCGGGTGATGTCGCGCCGGATGGCCACCACGTGCGCGATGTGGCCGGACTGGATGATGGGCTGGGTGTAGAGCCGCCAGTACTTGAGCCGCCCCTCGGGGTCCACCTCGGAGTAGATGGCCTCGGCGGGCTGGGAGAACTCCAGGGTGTGGGCCAGGGGGTCCGGGGCCGGGGCGTCGGGCGAGGCCACGGCGCGCATGCCGGGGAAGACCTCCTCCAGGCGGCGGCCGATGATCTCGCGCTTGCCGTGGCCGGTGCGGTCGCACATGGTCTGGTTGCAGCTCACCACGACGCCCTCGGGGTCCAGCAGGAGCAGGTCGTCGCGCAGCTGGTCGATGGTGGCGGTGAGCAGGGAGAGGGTGTTTTCGCGGTCGATCTGCCAGGCGGCCTCCACCCGGCCCTGGGCCAGCAGGTGCAGGAAGAAGCCCGCGGCCGAGCGCTCCAGCAGGGTGACGTGGGGGGGCAGCTCGCGCCGCAGCTCGGCGCGCAGGGCCGGGCGCAGGGCGGCCTCCACCACCAGGTTGATCTCCGGGTGCTGGATCAGCATCTCGCGGAAGTC
>JBFWIY010000466.1:0-2916 GCA_050255855.1 Desulfovibrionaceae bacterium | reverse complement strand
ACATGAACATCGAGGCCCGGCTCACCGAGAAGATCGGCCCCCTGGGCGGCAAGCTGCACACCGCGCGCAGCCGCAACGACCAGGTGGCCCTGGACTTCCGGCTCTACGTGGACGCCGCCCTGGCCGAGTGGCGGGGCCTGGCCGCGCAGTGCATCGCCGTGCTGGTCCGCCGCGCCGGGGACCACGTGGCCACGCTCCTGCCCGGAACCACGCACCTCCAGCCCGCCCAGCCCGTGAGCCTGGCCCAGCACCTGCTGGCCTACGCCTGGATGCTGCGCCGGGACCACGACCGCCTGGCCGACGCGCGCAAACGCGTGCGCGTCAGCCCGCTGGGCGCGGCCGCCCTGGCCGGCACCACCCACGACATCGATCCCGCCTTCGTGGCCGCGGAACTGGGCTTCGAGGCGACCTTCCCCAACAGCATGGACGCGGTGAGCGACCGGGACTTCGTGGTGGAGTCGCTGGCCTGCGCCAGCCTCATCATGGCCCACCTGAGCCGCCTGTGCGAGGAGCTCATCCTGTGGGCCAATCCGATGTTCGGCTTCGTGGCCCTGCCCGACGGCTTCGCCACCGGATCGAGCATCATGCCCCAGAAGAAGAACCCGGACGTGTGCGAGCTCATGCGCGGCAAGACCGGCCGGGTCTACGGCGCGCTCACGGCCATGCTCACCATCCTCAAGGGCCTGCCGCTGACCTACAACCGCGACCTCCAGGAGGACAAGGAGCCCTTCTTCGACGCCGACCGCACGGTGCGCGCCTCCCTGGCGGTCCTGGCCGCCATGCTGGACAAGCTCGGGTTCCGGCCCGAGGCCATGCGCGCCGCCCTGGACCAGGGGTTCCTCAACGCCACGGAGCTGGCCGACTACCTGGCCGCCAAGGGCATGCCCTTCCGCGAGGCCCACGGCGTGGCCGGGCGGGCCGTGGCCCTGGCCGAGGGGCGCGGGGTCGGGCTGGCGGATCTGGGCCTGGAGGACTACCGGGGCCTGTCCGGGCTCATCGGCCCCGACGTCTACGCCGTGCTGGACTACGACGCCGCGGTGCAGCGCCGCATCTCGGCCGGGTCCACGGGCCCGGCGTCCGTGCGCGGCCAGCTGGAGGCGCTGCACGCCTGGCTGGCGTCCGTGGGAGGAGGGAACGAGTCGTGATCCTGACCGAGCGCCATCTCCAGATCCTCAAGCACATCCACGCCTATTCCAAGATCAAGCAGTACCACGGCATGGTGCCGCGCAAGGAGGCCGCCTCCTACGACGAGCGCCTGCTCCAGAGCCTGCTGGACAACGGCCTGGTGGAGGAGGGGGTCATCATCACCACCTGCGGCTCCAACCCCAAGGGCTACCGCCTCTCCGAGGAGGCCAAGCACGAGCTGGAGGGCCTGGGCCTGAACATCCAGGCCGAGGAGTGGGATCGCGTCAAGGAGAGCGACGCGGTGGCCAACGACCGGCTGGACAAGGAGCACATCGAGACCCTGGTGGACGTCTACCATTTTTCCAAGATCAAGAAATTCAATGGCATCGCCCCCAAGTTCGTGGTGGACAACTACGACAAGGACGTGGTGAAATTCCTCTACGACGCCGGGTACATCTTCTACATCAAGCTCAAGGGCGCGCGCGTGGAGAACGAAAAGGGCTACGTGCTTTCGGAACGGGCCACACGCCTGCTGGAGCAGGCCGGGCTGGCGCGTTGAGGCGGGGTTCGGCGGAAGGGGGGCGCGGGAGTCCGGGCCGCCCGCAACGTGGGGAAAGTGTGGCGGAAGCGTACAGGGGTCGAACCTGCCAATGAGCTTGCACCCATCCACTGGATTTGAAGTCCAGGCGCCACACCGGTGACGAAACGCTTCCGTGGTCGCAAGGTCACTATCAGAAAAGTCGAGGTCCCGACAAGCCGCGAAATGCCCCTTTCGGGCTTGCCTTTTTCGCGGGAGACTTTAGGTTAGTGGGGCGTCCCGAATCCGGCGCCGGAACGCGCCTCACCCCCACCGGGACCAGACGCCGCGCCAGGGCGTGGCGAAGCATCCCCTGGAGGATATCTCATTGAATAATTTCAGCAGGAACCTGCTCATCTGGGCGGCCATCGCCGTGATGATCGTCGTCCTCTTCAACCTGTTCAACCAGGCCCATGTGGGGGATGTGAAGATCCCCTACAGCACCTTCCTGCAGAAGGTGGACGCGGGCGAGGTGCACTCCGTGCGCATCCAGGGCCAGCAGATCCTGGGCGTGGCCGGGGACAACACCCGCTTCACCACCTATGCCCCCAACGACCCGTCCCTCATCGGCGACCTCAAGCAGAAGGGCGTCCAGATCGTGGCCGAGCCCCCGGAGGAGGCCCCCTGGTACATGACCCTGCTGGTCTCCTGGTTCCCCATGCTGCTGCTCATCGGCGTCTGGGTCTTCTTCATGCGCCAGATGCAGGGCGGCGGGTCCGGGGGCCGCGGGGCCATGAGCTTCGGCCGCTCCCGCGCCCGGCTCATCAACGAGGAGACCGCCCGCGTCACCTTCCAGGACGTGGCCGGCGTGGACGAGGCCAAGGAGGAGCTCTCGGAGATCGTGGAGTTCCTGCGCAACCCCCGCAAGTTCACCCGCCTGGGCGGGCGCATCCCCAAGGGCGTCCTGCTGGTGGGCCCTCCGGGCACGGGCAAGACCCTGCTGGCCCGGGCCGTGGCCGGCGAGGCGGGCGTGCCCTTCTTCTCCATCTCCGGCTCGGACTTCGTGGAGATGTTCGTGGGCGTGGGCGCCTCCCGCGTGCGCGACCTCTTCGCCCAGGGCAAGAAGAACGCCCCGTGTCTGATCTTCATTGATGAAATCGACGCCGTGGGCCGCCAGCGCGGCGCGGGCCTGGGCGGCGGCCACGACGAGCGCGAGCAGACCCTGAACCAGCTGCTGGTGGAGATGGACGGCTTCGAGTCCAACGAGGGCGTCA
>JBFWIY010000465.1:0-2933 GCA_050255855.1 Desulfovibrionaceae bacterium | reverse complement strand
AGGCCGACCCCGCAGCCCCCGATTCCGGCGCAAAGGAGCAGGCGAGCACATGTACCTGGGCATCGACGTGGGCGGCACCCACACCGACGGCGTGGCCCTGGAGGTCACCGGCCGCTCGGCCCGCGTGGTGGCCGCCTGCAAGGTCAAGACCCGCACCGACCTGCTCCAGAGCATCGTCTCGGCCCTGCGCACCCTGCTTCAGACCGTGGACGCCGCCAGCGTCCGCCAGCTCAACCTCTCCACCACGCTGTCCACCAACGCCATCGTCCAGGCCCGCACCGAAGAGGTGGGCATGCTGGTCAGCGCCGGACCGGGCATCGACCCCACCACCTTCCAGCCCTGCCGCCACTTCCACGTCGTCCCCGGGGCCCTGGACCACCGCGGCCGCGAGGTGGACCGCCTCGACACCCGCGCCGCCAAGGACGCCATCCGGGCCTGCCGGGCCGACAACGTGCGCGTCTACGCCATCGTGGGCAAGTTCTCCACCCGCAACCCCCTGCACGAAAACACCCTGCGCCACCTGCTGTGCAGCACCGACGCCGACGCCACCTGCGAGGGCGCGGACTTCGTGACCCTGGGCCACACGCTCTCCGGCCGCCTGGGCTTCCCGCGCCGCCTGGCCACGGCCTATTTCAACGCCGCGGTCTGGCGCGTGTTCGGCGGGTTCGCCACGGCCGTGGAGTCCGCCCTGGCCGAGCTGGGCCTGGGCCACATCCGCGTGAACATCCTCAAGGCCGACGGCGGCACCATGCCGGTGTCCCTGGCCCGGCGCGTGCCCGTGCAGTCCATCTTCTCCGGCCCGGCCGCCTCGGTCATGGGCATCGTGGCCCTGTGCGACATCTTCCACGACTCCATCATCCTGGACATCGGCGGCACCACCACGGACATCGCGGTCTTCGCCTCGGGCGCGCCCCTCATCGAGCCCGACGGCATCCCCATCGGCTCCCATCCCACCCTGGTGCGCGCCCTCAAGGTCCACTCCATCGGCATCGGCGGGGACTCGGCCATCGGCCTGGTGCAGGGCGTGGTGCGCGTGGGCCCCAACCGGCTCGGCCCCAGCGCCTGCCTGGGCGGCGACCACCCCACCCTGTGCGACGCCCTCAACGTGGCCGGACACTGCGCCGTGGGCGACGTGGCGGCCTCGGCCCGGGCCCTGGCCGCCTTCGCCGCGGCCCACGCCCTGGCCCCGGACGACCTGGCCGACTTGGCCGTGACGGCCGCGGCCCAGGCCATCCACGTCGCCACCCGGGAACTGCTGGACGAGATCAACTCCCGGCCCGTGTACACCATCCACGAGCTGCTGGAGAACGCCCGCATCGTGCCCAAGAAGATCTACCTCATGGGCGGCCCGGCCGAGGCCATGAAGATGCCCATCTTCGGCCAGTTCCGCCTGTCCTGCGAGGTTCCGCCCAACTTCGCCGTGGCCAACGCCATCGGCGCGGCCCTGACCCGCACCACCACGGGCATCGAACTCTTCGCGGACACGGACAAGCACGTCATGCTCATCCCGTCCCTCGGCCACCGCGAGAACATCCCGGCCAGCTACTCCCTGGACGACGCCATCCGCGACGCCAACAACCACCTGCTGGCCCACCTCATCGACCTGCGCCTGGCCCGCGACGCCCAACGCGCCGAGATCACCCACGCCAGCTCCTTCAACATGGTCCGGGGCGAACACACCGTGGGCCGCAACATCCGCGTCAAGTGCCAGATCAAGCCCGGCGTGCTGGCCACCCTGCACGAGGGCGGCCGCGGACGGAACGCGTAAGGAGGACCCATGCTCAAGGCCGAACACCCCCTGGGCGTCGTCTTCTTCCCGGCCTTCGACTGGGCCATCTCCCCCACCCACCCGGAACGCGAGGAACGCCTGCTCTACACCCAGGACCAGCTGCGCGAGGAAGGCCTGTTCGACGCCGAGGGCGTGAGCGAACACAAGCCCGTGCCCGCCGAACGCCTGGACATCGAACGCACCCACTTCTGCTTCCCGGACGTGGACCACGTCACCACCCACTCCCACCTGGTCTCCGCGGGCGGGGCCATCACCGCGGCCCGGCTGGTCATCGAGGGGACCAAGGAGCGCGCCTTCGCCCTGGTCCGCCCCCCGGGACACCACGCCATGAAATGCGTGCGCGGGGCGCGCGGCTTCTGCAACATCAACATGGAAGCCGTGATGATCGAATGGCTGCGCGAACACCACGGCGTGCGCCGCATCGCCATCGTGGACACCGACTGCCACCACGGCGACGGCACCCAGGACATCTACTGGCACGACCCGGACGTGCTCTTCATCTCGCTGCACCAGGACGGCCGCACCCTGTACCCCGGCTCCGGCTTCCCCTACGAGTCCGGCGGCCCCCACGCCATGGGCCGGACCATCAACGTGCCCCTGCCCCCGGACACCAGCGACGAGGGCTTCCTCATGGTCATGGACGGCATCGTCCGGCCCATCCTGGACGACTTCAAGCCCGAAATCGTCATCAACTCCGCGGGCCAGGACAACCACTTCACCGACCCCATCACCAACATGAACTTCTCGGCCCAGGGCTACGCCAAGCTCACCGAACGCCTGGCCCCGGACATCGCCGTGCTCGAAGGCGGCTACGCCATCCAGGGGGCCCTGCCCTACGTGAACCTGGGCATCTGCCTGGCCCTGGCCGGACTGGACACCTCCGGCGTGCGCGAACCCAACTACGACCCCGACGCCCTGCGCCAGTCCCAGCGCATCACCGACTACATCGCCGAACTCTGCCGCCAGATCCCGGACCTCTACTTCCACCCCCGCGCCGCCCCCAAGGAAGGCGCCCGGGTGGGCGAATGGTTCGTGCGCCACAAGACCATCTTCTACGACACGGACGGATTCACCGAGACCCAGACCGAGTCCCTGCACCTCTGCGACAACTGCCCGGGGACACTCAAGATCGAGTCCAGCGTGG
>JBFWIY010000464.1:0-2940 GCA_050255855.1 Desulfovibrionaceae bacterium | reverse complement strand
AATGCCATGACGTCACCGGCCTACAGGGGCTGCATCATCTGCAGCACGTTGTGGAACAGGGGGCCCAGGTGGTCCAAGAAACCGCCCACCAGGGCCGCCAGGGTGTTGAAGATGAAGAACATGAAGAAGAAGCCCACGGAGATCTTCACCGGGAAGCCGAGCATGAGCACGTTCATCTGGGGGGCGGCCCGGGAGACCAGGGCCAGGGCCAGGTCCACCAGGAAGATGGCGGCGATGATGGGGGCGGCGATCTTCACCGCCAGGATGAAGATCTGGCCCGAGAAGTCCAGGATGGTGTGGGTCACGTCGGCGTTGAGCAGGATGCCCCCCGGGGGCACCAGCTCGAAGCTCTGGGCCAGGGCCGAGAGCAGGAAGTACGGGCCGCCCAGGGCGAAGAACACCAGCATGGTGACCATGTACAGGAAGTGGGAGGTCACGGCCTCGCTGATGCCGGTGAGGGGGTCCATGACGTTGACCATGGACAGGCCCATCATGAAGCCGATGAGCTGCCCGCCGGTCTGCACCGCGGCGAAGAGGAAGTTGACCATCATGCCCATGACCAGGCCGAGGATCAGCTCCCCGGCGAACATGATGGCCACGTCCCAGAGGTTGCCGGGCATGAGGGTGGCGGGGAAGGAGAGGGCGGGCCACAGGCACACGGTGAGCACCAGCAGTAGGGCGGCCCGGACCGTGGCGGGCACGTTCTGGCCGCCGAAGAAGGGCAGCATGAAGAGCACGATGCTGATGCGGAACAGGGTGAGCAGAAAGCTCATGAACTGTGCCGGGTCGTAGTGGAACAGATCCATGCGCCGGTCCTAGCAAGGGGTGGGCCAACGGCCGGGAGGCCCCGCGGGATGGGGGCCGGGGTCGCCGCCGTTATCTATAGAATTTCTATACATGGATTTTCGTCGCCTGGGAAGCGCGGGGATCGCCGCCGCCCCGTCGGAGCACGCCGTTCCGGTCCGTCCCCGCCCGGCCGCGGGCGCAAAAAAACCCGCGCAGCGGCGGGCGACGGGCTGGGGCGGGGAGGGCGGCTGGGCTAGTTCAGGATGTAGTGCATGGGGTCCACCGGCACGCCGGACAGCCGCACCTCGTAGTGCAGGTGGGGGCCGGTGGAGCGGCCGGTGTTGCCCACGTAGCCGATGAGCTGGCCGCGCTCCACGGTCTCGCCCACCTTCACGTCCAGGGTCTGGAGGTGGGCGTAGCGGGTGAGCAGGCTCTGGTTGTGGGCCACCTTCACGGACAGGCCGTAGGAGCCGTCGCGCGCGGCGTAGATGACCTTGCCCGTGGCCGGGGAGTAGACCGGCGTGCCCGGGGGGGCGGAGATGTCGATGCCCTTGTGGAACTCGCGCTTGCCCGTGAACTTGGAGGTGCGCCAGCCGAAGGGGGAGGTCACCCAGCCGGAGGTGGGCCAGACCGACGGGGTGGTGGAGAGCATGGACTCGTTGTCCTGCAGGGCCTGCATGATCTCCTGCTGCCGGACCTCCTCCAGGCGGGTGTCCATGTTCAGCTGGTTGAGGAAGTCGTGCATCTTGCGGGCCAGGAGCTCCTGCCGGTAGAGGGGCAGGTAGTCCTCGGCGAAGTCCACGCCCGTGGGGCCGCCCTGGGGGTTCACGGTCTCGCCGGACTGCTGGTCGATGTTCATCATCACCCGCAGCTTGGAGTCGAAGCTCTGGATGCGGGTGAGGTTGTCCTGCAGGCCGGTGATCTTCTGGGAGAGGCTGAGGAGCTGGGATTTCTGCTCCTGCACGACCTTTTCGGAGACCCCGAGGCCGCGTTCGATGCGGGTGTAGCTCTTGTAGTATTTCCAGAGGATGACGTTGCCGGCGGCGAGGGCGACCACCAGCACGAGCAGGGAGAGGAACATCCAGCCCCGCACCTGCAGCTTGCGGCAGGATCCCTGCTGGTCGCGGAAGACCACGATGTGGTACTTTCTCAGAATCATGTTCTATTCGGGAAAGTTGCTGAACCCGTGGCGCGCCGCGGACCCCATTGGTGGCAAGCTATATCCCAGGGCTCAACCCAAGTCAAGCTGGAACCGCCTGAGCGCATTATAAATATTGTTTTTTATTCGCTTGTTATTGCGCCAGGCCGAGGCCGCCCAGGCCCCGATTTCGTCGCGCCGGGTGTGGCCGTTGGAGGGGCAGACATTCTCCCACACGGGCAGGCCCCACTGCCGGGCCGCGGCCCGGATGTGCTGCTTCTCCACCCCCAGGGCCGGACGGATGACCTGCAGGCGGCCCTGGAAGTAGGACTCCTTGTGGGCCAGCCCGTCCACCCGGCCGTTCTGCACCAGGTTCATGAAGAAGGTGGTCACCAGGTCGTCGGCGTTGTGGCCCATGGCTAGGTGGGTCAGGCCGTACTCGCGGCACAGGTCGAAGAGCTTTTTCCGGCGCAGCATGGCGCAGAAGAAGCAGGGCGAGCTCTCGCGGTTTTCCGGGCTGTGGGCGCGCGGGCCGAAGTCCGTGACCGCCAGGTGCGCGGCCAGGCCGTGGGTGCGGCAGTACTCGGCCAGCGGGGCGTGGTCGCCCGGGTCGAACCCCGCGTTGACGTGCAGCGCCATGAGGTCGAAGTGGAAGGGCACGATGCGCTGGCGGATGCGCAGCACGTGCAGCAGGGTGAAGGAGTCCACCCCGCCGGACACGGCCACGCCCACCCGGGCCCCGGGCGAGATCATGGCCGCGTGCTGCATGAGCTTGCCCACGGCGCTGACGCAGGTTTTTTGGGCGAAGGTGAATTTTCTGGACACGGCGATGGGGGCGCAACGGCCCTCCCGCCCTGCCTAGGGCATTCCGGCTTGACTTGCAAGGGGCGGGCGGCTAAGTTCATCCGCTCGGCCGCATGGCGTCCGGCGGCGTGCGGTCCCGCACCGCATTCGCCCGCTTGACAGCCGCCCCGGGCGACTTATGGTAGCTTCGGGCCCGTTGCGGCCCACCCCAT
>JBFWIY010000463.1:0-2943 GCA_050255855.1 Desulfovibrionaceae bacterium | reverse complement strand
GCCGGGGTGTCTTCTTCCAGAAGCTCCACGGGCACTCCTCGGTCTCCGGACACCACGGTGGCGGGATCCAGAGGCACGGCGCCCAGAAACTCCAGGCCATACTGCTCGGCCAGCTCCCGGCCGCCGCACTTCTTGAACAGGTCGATGCCCTTGCCGCAGTGCGGGCAGATCAGGCCGCTCATGTTCTCCACCACGCCGAGGATGTTGGCCTGGGCGTACTGGAGGAAATTGATGGCCTTGCGCACATCAGCCAGGGAAACCTCCTGAGGGGTGGTGACCACCACGCAGAGGGCTTCGGGGATGGTCCGCAGCACGGTCATGGGCTCATCGCCTGTGCCCGGAGGGGAGTCCACCACCAGGAAATCCAGGTCACCCCACTGCACATCGGAAATGAACTGGCGGATGGCCGAGGTCTTCATGGGACCGCGCCAGAGCACGGCCTGGTCCGGATCCTGGAGCAGGGACTCCATGGAAACCACGTGCAGGGTGTCGCTGTAGCGTTTGGGCAGGATCAGGCTGCCCCGGTCCACATCCAGTTGCCCGCGCAACCCCAGGAGCCGGGGCACACTGGGGCCGTGGATGTCCACGTCCATGAGCCCGACCTTGAAGCCCTTGGCCGAGAGGGCCGCGGCGATGTTCACGGCCACGGAGCTTTTGCCCACCCCGCCCTTGCCGCTCATGACGAAGAGCTTGTATTTGATGCGCGCCAAGGTGGAACTGATGAGTTCGTTCTGAAGCGCCAGCTTCGGGTCGGTCTTCTCGCCGCCCTTGGAACCGGAGCAGCTGCCGCAGGATTGAGTCATGTGGTGCACCTTCTTTGAACTGGTCTCAAGCCGGTCGTCCGGCCAGGGAAATCTAACGAACCTTGGTCAAAAAGCCAACCGGCTGGAACATCAGGCCCCCCAGCCGTGGGCGCCGACGAGGTCCACGAAGGCCACGCCGCCCATATCCACGCTCTCCACACGGCCGTCGCGCTTCTCCACCATGATGAGCTTCTGGTCTCGGCGGCCCTCGCCAACCGGGATCACCAAGCGCCCCGGATCGGCCAACTGATCCACCAGGGGCGGCGGCACCTGGGGCCCGCCCGCCGTGACCATCACGGCGTCGAAGGGAGCCTCCTCGGGCCAGCCCAGGGTGCCGTCGTCCAGCTTGGGCTTGATGCTGAAAAGCCGCATGTCCATAAAGCGCTTCCGGGCCGCGAAAAACAGCGGCTTGATGCGCTCCACCGTATAGACCGTGGCGCCCATCTGGGCCAGGACGGCGGCCTGATAACCCGAGCCCGTGCCGATCTCCAGAATTTTCATGCCCGGCTTGACCTGGAGCAGTTCGGTCATCAGGGCCACGATATAGGGCTGAGAGATTGTCTGACCCTCGCCGATTGGCAGGGGGGCGTCCATGTAAGCCTTAGGCACCAGGGCGGGTTCCACGAAGAGGTGGCGCGGCACCTGGCGCATGGCCTCGAGGACGGCCGGGTCGCGTACGCCCCGGGCCTCGATCTGCTCACGCACCATGCGTTCGCGCAGTCGCTTCGGATCGATCACGGACACGCCGCTCCCCCTCATTTTTCCGTCAGCCGTTGCAAAACCACGTTTGCCCCCCCAAGTCAACAAAGGTTCCTCCCCCCCCGGTCGGAGTTCCCCGCTTGACACGGATGGGGCCTTTGGGAAAAGAATGGAGGAACAGAGGGGAATCCGCCATGCTCACCGTCGCCGACATCATGACCAAGTCCGTTTACTCCCTGCGCGAAACCGACACGCTGCTCTCGGCCCGGGCCCTGATGAAGCTCCAGCGCATCCGTCATATCCCCATCGTGACCGGGGACACCATGTTCATCGGCCTGTTGACCCACCGCGACCTGCTCTCGGCCACGGTCTCCCAGCTCGCCGGGGTGGACCCCGAAACCCAGGACGAAATCGACGCCGGCATCCCGATCAAGGAGATCATGCGCACGGACCTGAAGACCGTGGAGTCCTCGGCCACGGTGAAATCCGCGGCGGAACTCCTGCTCAACCACAAGTACGGCTGCCTGCCCGTGGTCGAGAAGGGGCGTCTGGTGGGCATTCTCACCGAGGCCGACTTCCTCAAGCTGACCATCAGCCTCATGGACGCCCTGGAGGAAAAGTCTCAGGACTGAACCCCATCCAAGAGAAGCCGCAACTCGTCCCGGGCGGCCTGAATCATCCGAGGCAGAGCCGCACGGATCTCCGCTGTAGGCTCCAGGCCATATCCGACGACGCGGGGTTCCATGACAACCAAGCGCAGCCGGGGCAGTTCCCCCAGTTCCCGCGCCAAGCGCAGGGACTCGGCCAAATCCAGCTCATGCAGCGACACCCCGGGGCCGCTTCCGGCCAGGACATCCTCCCCGCCCAACACGCGCACCTCTCCCGGCGCGCCTCCGAACCGGGCCACGTCCAGGATGAGCACGGCGACGTAGCGGTCGAGCTGATGGAAGAGATCCTGGGTGAAGGTTGCGGCGTCCTCGAATTCCACCCACTTGGGCCACGGCTCGGCCATGAGCGCACGCACGGCGAGCACGCCCGCCCCGTCGTCCCGCATGAGCGGATTCCCCGCTCCCATCACCAAAATTTCGCCCTCCATGCCCTACTCCAATGCGGGGTTGCCCCTCCCGCGTTTTGAGCGTAGACAATTTCTAGAAACTTTTCCACAGGCAGGAGTATCATGACGCAGAAATCAGCGACCACCCGCATCTTGCAACTTGTCCTTTGGGCCGCCCTGGCCTTGCTGGTCCTGGGCGGGAGCATCATCGTCTTCCGCGACACCGACGCGCCCCGGGTGGCGCTTCTGCCCGAGGGGCAATACGTCACCGTGGCCGCCCCCCTGCACCTGACCGTCAGCGATCTCGGTTCAGGCCTCAAGTCCGTGGACGTGGTCGCAACCCAGAACGGACGGGAGATTCCCCTGCTGCACAAAGAGTTGGAGAAG
>JBFWIY010000462.1:0-2963 GCA_050255855.1 Desulfovibrionaceae bacterium | reverse complement strand
GGGCGGTGTTGCTGGACAGCCAGGTGCAGCAGCTGGTGGACGCCATGAGCGCGTTTGTCCCGACCGCCCCGGGCGTTTTGACCGTACCCGAGGATATCCAGGAAGATGTGGCCACGCTCGTGGCGTCGAGCTGGACCCGCAGCTGATTGCGTCGATGAACGAGGAGCAGGACAAGCAACGGCAACCGGACGTTGGTCCGGAGTCCGATTCCCTGGACTCCGGCCTTGTTTCGGTGGTCATGCTGGCCAAGTACCACGGTGTGGCCGCCGACGTGGAGGGCATCCGTCACCGCTTCGCCCCGCCCGGCAACGCCATGCAGCCGGAGGACATCATCCGGGCCTTCAAGGCGCTGAACCTGAAGGCCCGGCTGGTGGAGCGATCGGAAGGCAGCGGGCTTTCCGAGCTGCCGTTCCCGGTCATGGCCGAGACCCGGGAAGGACGTTGGGTCATTGTCGGGGGTGTGAAGGCCGGCAAGGCCATCTACCAGGTGCCCGGCGGCCAGGGCATCAGCCAGGTCACGGAGGAGGATCTCCAGACGCTCCTCTCCGGCCGGATGGTGTTCTGCACCAAACGATCCACGCTTCCCGGGGCGCTCCGGAAATTCAACATCACCTGGTTCATCCCATCGCTGCTCAAGTACCGGCGCCTGTTCTATGAGGTGCTGGCGGCCTCGTTCTTTCTTCAGCTCTTCGGGCTGCTCACGCCGCTGTTCTTCCAGGTGGTCATCGACAAGGTGCTGGTGCACCACGGCCTGACCACCCTCGATGTGCTGGCCATCGGGCTGCTCGCCCTCTACGTCTTCGAGGTGACGCTGGGCGGCCTGCGCACTTGGCTCTTTTCACACACCACCTACCGAGTGGACGTGACTCTCGGGGCCAAGCTCTTCGCGCACCTGCTCTCCCTGCCCCTGGCCTACTTCAACGCCCGCCGGGTGGGCGATTCCGTGGCCCGGGTGCGCGAGCTGGAGAACATCCGGCGCTTCCTGACCGGCTCGACCCTGACCATCATCATCGACGTCATCTTCACTTTCGTTTTTCTGATCGTGATGTTCTTTTACAGCGTGAAGCTGTCCGTGCTGGTGCTCGCGCTCATTCCCCTATACGTGGCGCTTTCCATGCTGGTGACTCCGGTGCTGCGCCGCATGCTGGACGAGAAGTTCCAGCGCGGAGCCGAATCCCAGGCGTTTCTGGTGGAGACGGTCAACGGCATGCAGACCCTGAAGTCCATGGCCGTGGAGCCGCAGTTCCAGCGCAAGTGGGAGGAGCTGCTCGCCGGGTACGTGAAGAGCGCGTTCCGCACCGACAATCTGGGCAACATCGCGGTGCAGGCCACCAGCTTCGTGAACAAGCTGACCACGCTGCTCATCCTGTGGATTGGCGCACGCAGCGTCATGGACGGGGATTTGTCCATCGGCCAGCTCATCGCCTTCAACATGATGGCCGGGCGCATCTCCGGCCCCATCCTGCGCCTCTCCAAGGTCTGGCAGGACTTCCAGCAGGCCGGGGTGTCGCTCCAGCGCCTGGGCGACATCCTGAACAATCCCATCGAGCCCGGTTACAATCCCAATCGTTCCTCCCTGCCCGACCTCAAGGGGGCCGTCGATTTCGAGTCCATTCACTTTCGCTACCGCCCGGACGGGCCGTACGTGCTGCAGGACGTGACCCTGCACATCCGGGCGGGCGAGACCGTGGGCATCGTGGGCCGGTCGGGCTCGGGCAAGAGCACCCTGACCAATCTGGTGCAACGGCTCTACGTGCCCGAGAAGGGCCGGGTGCTCATGGACGGCATTGATCTGACCCTGGTGGACACGGCCTGGCTGCGACGGCAGGTCGGCGTGGTGCTCCAGGAGAACAACCTGTTCAACCGTTCCGTGCGCGACAACATCGCCCTGTCCGACCCGGGGGTGAGCATGGAGCGCATCGTGCGGGCGGCCATGCTGGCCGGGGCGCATGAGTTCATTCTGGAGCTGCCCGAGGGCTACGACACCCTGGTCGGGGAGCACGGCTCGACCCTGTCCGGCGGTCAGCGGCAGCGCATCGCCATCGCCCGGGCCCTGCTGACCAACCCGCGGGTGCTCATTCTGGACGAGGCCACCAGCGCCCTGGACTACGAGTCCGAGCACATCCTTCAGAAGAACATGCGCGCCATCTGCGCGGGGCGCACGGTGCTGGTCATCGCCCACCGGCTGTCCACGGTCATGCGCTGCGACCGCATCGTGGTCGTGGAGCGCGGCCAGATCGTGGAGACCGGGACGCACGATCAGTTGGTCAACACGGGCGGCTACTACGCCAAGCTGTGGCAGTACCAGTCCTTGGAGGCCTTGGCCGATGCATAAGTCGTGCGGGCGGGCGGCAGGCGGGGTCCGGGGCTGGCTGCGCGCCCAGCAGGACCGGCTGGAGCATCTGGGCCCCAGCGACGAGAAGGAGTTTCTGCCCGCGGCGTTGGAGATCGTGGAGACCCCGCCCTCGCCCATCGGCCGCGCCATGCTGTGGACGATCATGGCGGTGGTGGTGCTGGGCATCCTCTGGGCCTGCCTGGGCAAGACCGACGTGGTGGCCGTGGGCCAGGGCAAGATCATTCCCAGCGGGCGGGTCAAGGTCATCCAGCCCCTGGAGAACGGCGTGGTGCGGCGTATCCTGGCGCAGGAAGGCCAGCATGTGGCCGAGGGCGAACTGTTGGTGGAGCTCGACACCACGGTGACCGGCGCGGACGTGGAGCGCCTGGGCAGCGAGCTGGCCACGGCTAGGCTGGATCACGCTCGGCTTCAGGCCCTGCTGTCCTGGGACGGCGTGTCCGAGGCCGCCCCGACCATGGAGCTTCCGGAACGCGCGGACCCTGCGGCCTTTCTGCTGCAGAAGCGGCAGATGGAGAGCCAATTCAGTGCGCTGTGCTCCACGCTGCGCTACTTGGACACCGAGATCCAGCGGCTGGAGGCCCAGGTCGCCGCGACCCAGCACGCCATC
>JBFWIY010000461.1:0-2976 GCA_050255855.1 Desulfovibrionaceae bacterium | reverse complement strand
TGGAAACGGGCTTGCCCGGCCTCGCCCAGTCGCCGGGCCAGGCCGGGGTCGTCCAGGAGGCGGCGCAGGGCCCCGGCCAGGGACTCCGCCGACGACCGTTCGGCCACCAGCCCGGTCTCCCCGGCCACATTGACGAACCCCACCCCGGACCCCGGGATGGCGGTGGTGACCAGGGGGCGGGCATGGAGCATGGCCTCCAGCAGCACCACGCCGAAGGCCTCGCTGCGCTCCACCGAGGACAGGCAGAAGACCCGGCACCGGGCGTAGAGCCCGGCGAGCGCGGCGTCGGAGACCTCCCCCAGCAGGCGCACCCGGTCCCGGAGCCCCAGCTCCCCGATGCGCCGCGCCAGGGCGTCCCGCAGGGGGCCCGCCCCCACGATGCCCACGGTGCGCCCCGGCAGCAGGGCCGCAGCCCGGATGAGATGCTCGAATCCTTTATAATATGATAGCCTACCGACCGCGAGGACATCGAACGCCGGGCCGTCCCCATCCGCGGCTTCGCCCCCGGCCCCCAGCCGCCCGGGGTCCAGGCCCAGCGGGACCACGCGCACCTTGTCCGCCACCTCGGCCAGGGCCGCGCTGGAGGCCGCATAGGCCGGGCTGGTGGCCACCACCAACCGGGCGCGGCGCAGCAGGCGGCGCTCCAGGCAGCGGTAGACCGGATAGAGCAGGCGCAGGGCCGGGCTGGCGGCCCCGGCCACGTCGGCGTGCCAGTGCACGATGCGCGGCACATGGCCGGGGAACAGGCCTTCCAGCACGGCCGAGGGGTTGGGCAGATGCAGGTGCAGGACGTCGGGCCGGAAGTCCCGGGCCTGCCGGAGCAGCAGGCCGGGCAAGCCGGGGCTGACCGGGGCGAAGGCCAGCCGCCCCAGGCAACCGGCCCGGAGGACCGTCACCCCTGCGGCCTCGGCGCACTCGGAGCGCAGCCCGAAGTCCCGGTGGCAGACCACGTGCACCGCGTGCCCGGCCCGGACCTGCGCCGCGGCCAGATCGGCGACGAAGGACTCCATGCCCCCGCGCACGGGCGGGTAATATTTCCCGATGTGAAGGATTCGCATTTCGCTTGCGGCACGCGCGGAAAGCCGTTACCTCATATCAACAAAACCATGAGGTTGGTCACTACCTTGAATCACGAGCCCCGGCAAGGGAAAGCGGCCATGCGCGGGATGTCCCCGGGTTCCGTCGCCGTCATCATCCCGGCCTTCAACGAACGCGCGTCCATCGCCCGCGTGGTGCGTTCGGTGAAGCGGGAGCTGGGCCAGCTCTGCCGCATCTACGTAGTGGACGACGGCAGCGGGGACGACACCCGCGCCCAGGCCCGGCAGGCCGGGGCCTGCGTCCTGCCCCTGGCCATCAACGTGGGGGCCTGGTGCGCCATCCAGGCGGGGTTCCTGGCCGCCATGCGGGCCGGGTGCGAGTATTTCGTGACCATGGACGCGGACGGCCAGCACTCCCCGGTCATGATCCCGCGGCTGTTCGAGGCCATGCGCGCCACCGGGGCGGGGCTGGTCATGGGGAGCTACCCGGAGCGGGCCAGCCGGCTGCGCAAGATCGCCTTCCGGACCTTCCGCACGGTGACCGGCCTGCAATTCCACGATTTCACCACCGGGTTCAAGCTCTATGACCGGCGCACCGTGGCCATGCTCCTGGACCCCGTGCTCACCACCTACGACTACCAGGACGTGGGCATCCTGCTGTTCCTGCGCCGCCGCCACGTGGACATGGTGGAGGTGCCCGTGCTCATGGAGTGCCGCCAGGACGGCAAGTCGCGGATCTTCCGGTCCTGGTTCCGCGTGGCCCTCTACCTGCTGCAGAGCATGCTGCTCTCGGTGGCGGACTGGTTCTACGAAAAGGGCCAGACGGACAACGACTGGGAGCGGTATGGCTCACTATAGACTCGTCACCGCCGGCATCACCATCCTGTTCGTCCTGGGCATCCTGGTGCTGCTCCGCCGCCAGCGACTCAACACCATGCACAGCATCTGGTGGTTCGCCGTGGCCGGGGGCAGCGCCCTCATCGGCCTCTTTCCCGGGCTCATCGACACCATGGGCGCCCTGTTCGGCATCCACTACCCGCCCGTCCTGCTCCTGGTGGTGGCCGGGTGCCTGCTGTTCGTCAAGATCCTCACCATGGACATCGAGCGGACCCGGCAGGAACGGCAGATCCGCATCCTGTCCCAGCGGCTGGCCCTGTACGAGCGGGAGGGATGCGACGATCCGGCGGACGACGCCCGGCCCCGGCACGGCCGGAACGGCTAGGACCGAAGCGCGCCCCGCAACGGACGACGGCCCGCAACGCCTGCGGGCGGCGGCCTTCGGGCTCGACGGTCCCGGGTGAATCTGGTATCCATCGCGGCCAGTGACCCCTTGATCGAGGGCCGCGCCGGGCCGCAGCTCTCCCGGCGTTCACCGCATTCCCCGAGCCCGGCCCAGAGAGGAAGCCCAGCCCGCCATGCCCGTCTTCAAGTACAAGGCCGCGCTGAAAAACGGCAAGCACAAGAAAGGGATCGTCGACGCCGCCAGCCGGGCCCAGGCGGCCCGGAAGCTGCGCGAGGACGGGCTCTACCCCATCGACATCACGCCGATGGACGGCCCCCGGGGCGCGGCCCAACGCGCCTCGCTCGGCCGGTTCGCCGCGCGCCTGGTGCGCCGGGTCCCCCGGGACGCCCTGGCCGCCACGGTCCGCCAGCTGGCCATCCTGCTCAAGGCCACCATCCCCCTGGACAAGGCCCTGGGCGCGGTCATCAAGGACGACCGCAAGCAGACCGAGCTGCAACGCATCATCTCCGAGGTGCGGGAGCGCATCCGCGAGGGCGGGGACCTGGCCAGCGCCTTCGCCCAGTATCCCCACGTGTTCAACTCCACCTTCGTGACCATGGTGCAGGCCGGGGAGTAGTCGGGCTCCCTGGAGATCGTCATGGAGCGCCTGGCCGACCATATGGACCAGCAACTGGCCCTGCGGCGCAAGTTCCAGGC
>JBFWIY010000460.1:0-2992 GCA_050255855.1 Desulfovibrionaceae bacterium | reverse complement strand
CTGCATCCAGCGCACGGACGCGGGCTGCTTCGCCCCGGCGGCCTGCGTGGACCCGGAGTACGCGGACCTCTTCTACGAGGCCCTGGCCGCCGGGGTGGAGGCCTGGCCCTACGTGGCCCCGCCGTGTTTCCCCCCGCCGTCCGCCGCCGCGCCGTCCGTCGCCCCCCCCGGGCCCGCGGGCATCGGCCTGGGCGCGCGGCTGCCCGTGCGTCCGGCCTAGAACGAGATGATCTCGTTGAAGATCTTGATGGCGAACTGGTCCGTCATGCCGGACAGGTAGTCCACCACGGCCTGGATGTAGTCGTCCTCTTCGCCGAGGTCGTAGATGGCCTCGTTCTTGTGTTTCGTCGCGGGCTTGGCCCGCTCCGGGGACTGGACCGCGTATTTCACCAGCCAGGAGCGGAAGGAGTCCGCCAGCACGGGGAAGGCGTGGCGGGCAGCGTCCAGCAGCTCGAAGGGGTCCTCGCGGTAGGTCATGAGCCGGTCGAAGATGGAGAGCAGCACCAGCCGGACGTACTTCTTGTACTCCGTGAGCCGCGGGTGGTCGTAGATGTTGTCGTAGTTGAAGGCCTTGACCCGGTTCATCACTTCGAGGTGGGGGGGCGAGAGGCGGACGCCCTCCTCCGGGCGGCTGTTGGCGCAGATGTCCACGATGAGGTCGTGCATGAGCACGGTGTTGTTGATCTCCCGGACCTTGAAGGTGCCGAGCCCGGAGCAGATCTCCACCAGCTCCCTGATCTGGTGCTTGGTCAGGATGCCCAGGCGCAGGGCGTCCTCGATGTCGCGCCCCAGGTAGGCGATCTTGTCCGAGACCTTGACCACGCAGCCCTCCCAGGTGAAGGGCGGGACCTGGCCGGGGGCGGTGATGTCCGCCAGGTCCAGGGCCTGCTCGCGCGGGCGGAGCCCGTTTTCGTCCACCTCGCCGCAGTGGCAGACGATGCCGTCGCGCACGGCGTAGGTCAGGTCCAGGTTGCGCTGGCGTCCCTCGCAGTCCTCCAGGGTCTCGATGCGGTCCACGAAGCGCAGGCTGTTGCGCTCGTGCCAGAACGGCCGGTGCAGCCGGTCGGCGGTGATGTCCTTGAGCACGTCCTCCCCGGCGTGGCCGAAGGGGGCGTGGCCCAGGTCGTGGCCCACGGCGATGGCGCTGGTCAGCTCGGTGTTGAGCCCGAGAAAGTGGGCGATGGTCTCGCTCACCGAGTCCACGTGGCCCACGTGCTCGATGCGGGTGCAGATGTGGTCGTTGGAAGTGGCGAAAAAGACTTGGGTTTTGTGTTTCAGCCGCCGGTAGGCGGTGCAGTGGAGAATTCGGTTGTAATCCCTGGCGAATTCGCTACGGATGTCGTTCTCCCGGGCGTACAGCGGGGCGCGGCGCTGGGTGGCCTGTGGCCATTTGTCGCTGCCGGCCACGGTGGCGTGCCGGGTGAAGCTGTGCTGCGGCATGGTTCCTCTCAAATATATCTTATGATATTAATTGAACGGTTGCGCAACCGTCAAGGCGAAACGGCATGGTCCAACTGCTCCTGGGCGCGTTCTGCATCAGCTTCTCCCCGGTCTTCGTGCGGCTGGCCGGGGTCCCGGCCGACGCCTCGGCCTTCTGGCGCATGGTCTTCGGCGGCCTGGGCACGGTGGTCCTGCTGGCCGCCACGGGCGGGCTGCGTCCGGCCCGGTCCGGGGCGGGGCGGCTGACCTGGCGCGTGCTGGCCCCGGCCGTGCTCGGGGCCGTGTTCCTGGCCCTGGACCTCATGTGCTGGCACCGCTCCATTCTGCGCATCGGCCCGGGCCTGGCCACCATGCTGGCCAACTTCCAGGCCGTGATCCTGGCCGTGGTGGGGCTGGTGGCCCTGCGCGAGGGCCGGGCGGGCCGCACCCTGGGGGCGGTGGGCCTGGCCCTGGCCGGGCTGTGGTTCATGGCCGGCGCGGGCTGGGACCGCGCGGGCGCGGACTTCCGCTCCGGGGTGCTCCTGGGCCTGGCCACCGCGGCCCTGTACTCGGGCTACCTGCTGGGCATGCGCCGGGCCTCGCGCCTGGCCGGGTCCGGCGCGGCCCATCCCCTGGTGGCCGTGGTCAGCCTGGCCACGGCCACGGTGGTGGGCCTGGCCATGCTGGGCGCGGGGGCGGACTTCGCCATCCCGGGCGGTCGCGCTCTGGGCTGGCTGGTGGCCTACGGCCTGGTGGGCCAGGTGGCGGGCTGGTGGTGCATCACCCGGGGCATGGCCTCGGCCCCGGCCTCGCGCATCGGCCTGGTGCTGCTCCTCCAGCCGGTGCTGTCCTATCTCTGGGACGTGTTGCTCTTTCACAAGCCCTTGGACGGCGTGGAGTTGTTCGGCATGGCCCTGGCCCTGGCGGGCATCGCCTTGGGCACGGGCCTGGGGAGCGGGCGGCGGCGCGCCGCGTCGGACGCCCTCGGGCGGCACGGAAACTTGAACTCATAGTTTATGTTCGGCCCGTGATTTTCGGGGTACATATTGGTTTATGCAAGGCGCAGACCTCAAGAAGCAATTCGGAAAGCGTCTTAAATTCATTCGAGAGATCGAGAATCTGACGCAGGCCGGATTGGCTGCGGCCGTCGGCGTCACTGAGCAGTACCTCAGTATGCTTGAACGGGGGCTCAGCTCCCCGTCCTTCGACGTGATCTCCCGCCTCTGCGCCTGCCTGGGCGTGGACCCCGCCGGTCTCTTTCTGTTCAACGAGGTCGCCCCGCCCGACGGCGCGGGCGACGAGCCGCTGCGTCAGGACTGGGGCAGCCATCTCACCCGCATGGGCCTGCTGGACGTGGACCTGCCCGACGGGCCGGGGCGCTGGTCGGTCTCCCTGCGCGAGCTTCTCGGCCTGCCCCGCAGCGCCCCGGACCCCGGCCTGGCGGGGCTGGAGGCCATGGTCCCCCCCGAGGACCGGGCCGCCTTCCGCCGCGACTGGGCGCTCCTGATCTCCGGCGCGGCGGCCCCCTGCCTGGAATGCCGCCTGGTGCGCCACGACGGCGTGGAGCGCTGGG
>JBFWIY010000459.1:0-2998 GCA_050255855.1 Desulfovibrionaceae bacterium | reverse complement strand
GCTGAAGCGGCGGCAATCCTCCTTCTTGCCGAGGCATTCCTCGTCCGGGTCCTGCCAGTCCAGGATGCGGACCACGTCGCCCACGGCGATCATCTCGGGCGATTTGGTGAGCATGTGGCCGCCGCCCGGGCCGCGCCGGGCCAGCAGGATGCCGCCCATGCGCAGGTCGCTGGTGATCTTTTCCATGTACTTCATGGAGATGTTCTTGCGGAGGGCGATGTCCAGGGTGCGGACCGGGCCGGACTGTTCGTGTTGCGCGATGTCCAGGACGATCAAGGTTCCGTAGCGGCTCCGTGTGGTCAGCTTCATGGGGGGATTCTCCTCGGGGCTTGTTTTCGCAGGTCAGGGGATGACGCGGAACACATCGACGATCCGCCCCACGCCCGTCACCCGCCGCCCTTGTGGCCGGATCGAGAGCGTAGGGAAGCCTCCCTTGCGCTCCAACACCATGATTTTTTCTTTCCCTTCCGGGTCCCAACGGGCCAATACGTTGGACATTTTACTTAAACCCGCATAAAATACTCTAGATTCCATCCGCTTCATCCGCATGGGAGCCCACATGAAACTCATGGCCCTGCGCAACAGCCTCTTCGCCAAGATCATCCTCACCGCCGGCGCGGTGCTGCTCCTCGGCATGGGGGTGGGCGGCTGGTTCAGCGTCCACGACCAGGCCAGCTCCAACATGAAGCACGCCCTGGAGAGCGCGGACCGGCTCACCAACACCATCCGCCTGGGCGCGCACTACGCCATGATGGGCAACCTGCGCGACGACATCGCCAGCATCATCACCAACACCAGTCTCCAGGAAGGCATCGAACACGTCCGCATCTTCAACAAGATGGGGGAGATCAAATACTCCAACATCCTTGAGGAGGTGGACACCAGGACGCACATCCGGGACGAGGCCTGCTCGGTCTGCCACCACACCGAGCCCCCCCTGGGCACCCTGAGCCTCATGGAGCGCAGCCGCATCTTCACCGGACCGGACGGCATCCGGCGGCTGGGGCTCATCGCCCCCATCTACAACACCCCGGGCTGCTCCCCGGGCCCCTGCCACGTGCACCCCACGGACAAGAAGGTCCTCGGCCTGCTGGACGTGGTGGTCACCCTGGGGGCCACCGACGCCCGCCGGAACGAATTCCTGCACCGCACCATCCTCCTGGACGCCACGGTCTTCCTGGCCACCTTCCTGGCCATCTTCCTGCTCGTGCACACCATGGTGAACCGGCCCATCCAGAAGCTCATCCGTCAGACCCGGCGCATCGCCCAGGGAGAAATCTCGGAGAGCGCCGACATCACCCAGACCGACGAGGTGGGACAGCTGGCCCAGGCCATGAACGTCATGGTGCGCGACATCCGGACCCAGCACGCGGAGATCAACCGGCAGAAGGAGAACTACCAGCGCCTCTTCGAGCTGGTCCCCTGCATCATCACCGTGCAGGACCGCGACCTGCGGCTCGTCTCCTACAACCGGGAGTTCGAGGTCAAATTCGCCCCCAAGCCCGGCCAGCACTGCTACGAGGTCTACAAGGGCCGCCGGGAGAAGTGCCCCAACTGCCCGGTGGAGAAGACCTTCGCCACCGGCCGCTCCTACGCCAGCGAGGAGACCGGCTACTGCCAGTCCGGCGACCAGGCCCACTGGATCGTCACCACCTCGCCCGTCACCGACTCCGGCGGCAACATCGTGGCCGCCATGGAGGTCTGCCTGGACATCACCCCGCGCAAGGAGCTGGAGCGCACCCAGGCCCGCTACCGGGCCATCTTCGACACCATCCCCAACCCCGTGTTCCTGCTCGACACCACCAACTACGACGTGGTGGACTGCAACGACGCCGTGGAGGAGGTCTACGGGGTCAAGAAGGCGGCCATGATCGGCCGGCCCTTCCTGAACTTCTTCCCCGAGGAGGAGCGCGAGCACTACCGCAGGCGCCTCGCCCGGACGGTGAGCATCGAGCAGGCCAAGCAGGTCCGCCCGGACGGCCTGCCCTTCTACGTGCAGATCCGCACCACCACCACGCCCGAGTTCGAGCAGAGCGGGGCGCTGCTCATCACGGTCCAGGACATCACCAAGCGCCTGGAGACCGAGCAGCAGCTCATCCAGGCGGGCAAGATGGCCACCCTGGGCGAGATGGCCACCGGCGTGGCCCACGAGCTCAACCAGCCCCTGTCCGTCATCAAGACCGCGTCGAGCTTCCTCATGGGCAAGATCAACAAGAACGAGCCCATCCGCGAGGACATCCTCATGACCCTGGCGCGCGAGATCGACGCCCACGTGGACCGCGCCACCAAGATCATCCGGCACATGCGCGAGTTCGGGCGCAAGCCGGAGATCAGCCTGGAGCCCGTGGACGTGGGGGCCGTGCTGGAGCGCGGCTTCGAGATCTTCAGCCAGCAGCTCAAGCTCCGGCAGATCGAGGTGGTCTGGAACCTGACGCCGGGCCTGCCTCCGGTCATGGCCGACGCCGGACGCCTGGAGCAGGTGTTCATCAACCTGCTCATCAACGCCCGTGACGCCATCGAGGAAAAATGCCAGAACATCCTGGACGGCGGTCCCAAGCGCATCGACCTCGCCACCCGGCTCGACGGGGATTGGGTGGTGGTGGAGGTGTCCGACACCGGCCTGGGCATCCCCAACGGCCTGCGCGAAAAGATCTTCGAGCCCTTCTTCACCACCAAGAAGGTCGGCAAGGGCACGGGGCTGGGCCTGTCCATCAGCTACGGCATCATCCAGGACTGCGGCGGAACCATCTCCGTCGCCAACCGGAAAACCGGCGGCGCCCGCTTCACCATCCTGCTTCCGGCCATAAGGAACCATGAATAACAAAGTATTGCTCGTCGACGACGAATCGGGCGTGCGCACCGTCATCGGCGTGGTCCTGGCCGACGCCGGATACGAGGTCATCGAGGCGGAGAACGGCATCCAGGCCCTGGACCGTTTCGAGGAGTTCCGGCCCTCGGTGGTGCTCACGGACATCAAGATGCCCGGGGTGGACGGCCT
>JBFWIY010000458.1:0-3001 GCA_050255855.1 Desulfovibrionaceae bacterium | reverse complement strand
GATAGTTGCGCAATCGGCAATCAACGCCGCAACGTGCTCAGCACCAGGCCGTCGTACTCCACCAGCTCGTATGGCGGATTGCCCAGCGTCAGCAGCCCCTGCCCCGCCGCCAGCCCCCCGTCCGCCCAGACCATCAGGATCGACGCCCCCTCCCCCTCGGACCCGAACCACGACCGCAACACCGACTCCACCCGCTGCCGCACCCCGGCCGACATCCGCGGCGCGGTATACACCCCAGGCGCCACCTGCAGCATGCACGACGCGAGAAAACCCCGGACCCGCCCGGAAACGTTAACCGTCACCACCACCGTCATCGGCACCGAGCAACTCCTTGATCCGGTCGATCATGGACGCGATGAGCTTCTGCTTGCGCATCCGGGCCCCGGCCAGCCGCCGCACCGCCCGCTCCAACGGCTGCGACTCGTCCTCCCGCCAGTTCACGTATCCCTGAAAGGCCACCGGCAACGTGAATTCGTCCCGGAACAGGTCGGCGATGTCCAGGGCGAAGGCGATGGAGGAGTCCTCGTGAATGAACCCGAGTTGCGGGATGGCCGCCAGGGAGGCCACGGCCACTTCCGCCGCCGCCCGCACCGCCACGGCCGCATGATTGAGCGCCATGTTCGGCCCGTCCGTGGCCTCGGGATTCTGGCGATCATAGTTGCGCCCCTTCCAGGGAATCCGGTAGCGCTTGGCCTCCAGCTTGTACCGCTCGCGCACCCGCGCCCCTTCGATCCCCCGCAGGGCCGCGATGTCCCGCCGGGGCACCGCCTCGCTCAACCGAATGGCGTACATGCGCCGGGCCACCCCGAGCCGCTCCTCCGGATCGGCCCAAAGCATGGCCTGCCGCCGGGACAATGCGCTCTGGTCCGGTCCGCGCGGCGGGGCCGTGTACATCCGCACCCCGTCCTCCCCCACCGCCGCCAGACCAGTGCCGTGCCCGCCGCAGAGCCGGAACACGTCGTGGGTGATCTCCGTGCCCGGCCCCAGCAGGATGAGCGACACGTCCTGGTACGGGATGTCGTAACACCCGGCCGCCAGCTCCCCATCCCCTGCGGCGACGAAGTGCAACGTCCCGTCCTGCACGCTCAGCTTCCCGCGAGAAAGCCAGAGCAACCCGTGACGGTCCGCATGCGGGATCCGGGAACTCTCCAGCCCGAGACGCCCCTTGAGCACGGCTACACCGGCCGCAGCAGGAGCATGCCCAGGCCAAAGGCGCGGTGCCGGCCGATGCCCCGGGCCAGCAGGGCCCCGAAGGCCCCGGGCTCCCGCACGCGCAGCCGCCCGGTCAGCGCGGCGCGCGGCCGGCGGCCCATGCCCTTGGCGCCCTTGGCGTCCCCCCGGCGCACCGGGGTGAAGAGCTGGAAGCCCTGCATGGCCCCGTCCAGCAGTTCGGCCCCGCCGCCTCGGGCCAGTTCCGCCGCCAGCCAGGCCACATACACGTCGGCCCGCTCCACTCCGCCCTCGGGGCGGGCGTCGCAGGCCGCCAGAAAGGCGTCCTTCTCGCGCTGCTTCCCGTCCGGCATGGTGCAGCGCGTCACCGGGCAACACTCCACCCGGAAACCGAACTCCCCCTCCGCCGGAAAGCGGTCGGGCAGGGCCCGCTCGTCCAGGACCGCCTCCGGAAAGGTCGCGGCCAGCACGGGCTCGGCCAGGGCCAGACCGGGCAGCAGGGCCTCCCGCCCCCGCTCCGCGTAGCCCAGCACCTTGAGCCGCGGGTTGCGGGCGTTTCCGAACACGGCGAAGGGCTGGGGCGCGGCCTTGCCGAAGGCGGCGCGCATGGCGCTGTGGACCAGATAGCCCCGGTCGCGCGTGTCGAGCCCCCCCTGCCGGGCCCACTCGTAGAGCGGGCGCGGCTCCAGTTCCAGATGCAGCATGTACAGACTCATGACGCCTCCGGGCCGGGAGCCGGGGTCGGGGCAAGGACGCCCGTGGCCACCAGCCGCCAGCCGGCGTGCAGGTTGTCGACCCAATCGCGCAGATCCGCGCGCTCCACCACCTGCCGGACCGAGGTCCCGTCCCCGGCGAAGGCCCCCCGGGCGGGCCACTCGGCCAGGAACTCCCCGGCCGCGGCGGGGCGTGCCCGAGCGGCGAGCGGCATACGGCGCAGGGCCTCGGGCAGGGAATCCGCCTCCACGACCTCCTCCGTGAAGATCGGTCCCGAGGGCGGGCAGCTCACCCGCCCCAGGAACAACGGCCGGGCCGGACGCAGGAGGGCCGCGGCGAGGTCGTCCAGGCGCGGGGCCTCGTCGGCGGGGTCAAGGGTCAGCGCCACGCTCACCACGCCGTCGGCGATGTAGTGGCGGTACCGCTGGGCGTTGGTCTCGGCCGACCCGCCGGAGCGGACCAGCGGGACGTCGGTGCGCCAGCGCCAGGCCACCTCGCGCTGACTGACATGGGCGTTCTGGTAATCCACCAGCACCTGGCCGGCGCGGTCCTGCCGCGCGCCGAACACAAGGCGGGCCTGGAGGCGGTTGTGGCGCTCCCCCTCCCGGGCGCGCCAGCCCAGGGCGTTGGCCAGCAGCCCGGTGAGCTGGCTCTGGGTGGGCAGCGCATGGGTGGGCCGGTTCTCGTCCACGGTGACGCCGCCGAAGCTCATGAGCGGCCCGGCCAGCCGCAAGACCAGAAAGCGGGCCATGGTCAGGCCCCCTGGAGGATGGCCGCCTCCACCGCGTCCGCCAGGGCGGGCAGGCTCGACCGCGTGGCCCCGGCGAACCCGGCCAGGTCGTCGGTGGCCGCGCGGCAGGCGATCCAGCGGTCCTCCTCCGCGCCGTACATGCCGTCCATGCCCTCCAGATACCCGGCCAGGGCGTGGACCGTGGCCCCGAACACGTCACCGCGCAGGGGCACGGGGTCCAGGAAGGCGTTGGCCAGGGTACGGGGCTGGCGTTCCCCGGCCTCGGCCAGCACCAGCCCGGCGTGGTCGTAGGGCGCGGTGGCCCCGAGCTTGGCCCCGGGCGAGACCGTGGCCATGAGGTGGATCAGGTGCTTGACCGTGCGGGCG
>JBFWIY010000457.1:1768-3006 GCA_050255855.1 Desulfovibrionaceae bacterium | reverse complement strand
ACGCTCACCCGGGCCAGCAGCCCGCCCCCCGGGGCGGGGCCGAGGCGCACCGCCCCCTGCATGGCCTCCACCAGGCGGCGCACGATGGAGAGCCCCAGTCCGGTCCCGGAGTGGCGGCGGGTCAGGCCGCCGTCCAGCTGGGTGAAGGGCTCGAACATCTCCTCCACTCGGTCCTCGGGGATGCCGGGGCCGGTGTCCCGCACCGTCAGGACCAGACGGCCCCGGTCCGGGGGCTCGGGCTCCCAGTCCGCGGCCACGGCCACCTCCCCCTGCTCCGTGAACTTCACGGCGTTGTTCACCAAGTTGAAAAGCACCTGGCGCAGCCGCCCCTCGTCGCCCAGGAGCCGGGCGGGCAGCCCCGCCCCGGGGGTGAAGCCCAGGCGCAGGCCGCGCTGTCCGGCCGCGGCGCGGAAGGCCCCGGACACCAGCTCGCCCAGCAGCTTCGGGTCAAAGGACTCCTGCACCAGGTCCAGCCGCCCGGCCTCGATGCGGGTGAGGTCCAGGATGTCGTTGATGATGCCGAGCAGGCCCTGGCCCGCGTCCAGGGCGGTGGCCACGTAGTCGCGCTGGGTCTCGGTGAGCCCGGAGGATTCGAGCAGCTGGAGCATGCCCAGCACGCCGTTGAGCGGGGTGCGGACCTCGTGGCTCACGGTGCTCAGGAACCGGGTCTTGGCCCGGCTGGCGGCCTCGGCCCGGAGCATGGCGGCGCGCAGCTCCTCGCGGTCGCGCTGGCGCTTGAGCAGGTTCCACATGCCCGAGAGCAGCAGCTCCAGCTGGATGACGTCGGCGCTCTCGTAGTCCTCGCCCTTGTTGCCCACCGTGGCCACCAGGACCACCCGGCCGCCCTCCAGCACGGGCACGCAGGCCAGGCGCGTGAGCGGGGTGTGGCCCCCGGGCAGGCCGCCCCGGGGCAGGCCCGGGGCCTGGTAGTCGTTGAAGATGAGCGGCTTGCGGCGGCGCACGCACTCGGCCCAGAGCCCGGCCTGGGCCACGGGCAGGTGAGGCCGGTCCCCGGGGATGCCGCAGATGTCGAGCACGTTCCTGGACCAGGCGTGCAGGGTCAGCCCCGAGCCGTCCTCGGCCATGAGGCCCAGGAAGCCCACCCGGCTGCCGGTGAGCTCGATGCCCTGCTCCAGGGCGAAGGCGGCCATGTCCTCCAGCCCGGCGTCGCACATGAGGTTGAGCTGGACCAGGGCCTCCAGGCGGCGCTTGTGCAGCCGGGCGTCGGCCTCGGCCCG
>JBFWIY010000457.1:0-1668 GCA_050255855.1 Desulfovibrionaceae bacterium | reverse complement strand
CCCCGGGAGTAGCCGTTGTTCACCCACAGATAGCGTTCGTCCGCCCCCACCAGCGCCAGAAACACCGGCAGTTCGCCGGTGAGCGCCTCCAGCAGACGCTCCAGATCGCCCCGCCGCACCGACGCGCCCGCCGGGCGCGTCCCGCAGACCTCGCCGTCGGGCGTCCGTCCCTTCCCCTCCGTCATGCCGAGCCCCCTCCGGCCGGAGACTCCGGCCGGTAGGAAGGCTAGCACGCTTCGCGGCGCGGGCAAAGCCCCGGCCAGGGGCCCGGCCGGGCCGGAATCGGGGGGAAAATGCGCCGGATCAGCCCTCCGGCCCGGCGCAACAGGCCTCGGCCCGGGGCGCGTCCCCCTCGGCCAGCAGGTGGTCCGGCGCGCCGCGGCGGTCGCGCACCCAGACGTTGCCGGGCTTGCGCTTGGCCACCTTCTTCATCTCCGCCGAGCGGCGGGAGATGGCGTCCATGTCGCAGCGCCCGCCCTCGCAGTCCACGATGGCCAGGGACACCGCCACCAGCGGATACTCACGCTCCTCGCCCGTGGTGCGGTCCTTGCCGATGATGCTCCCCCGGGCGCGGTCCTCGGCGGTGTAGTGCCGCCGGATGCAGCGGCCGAAGACCCGGGTCACGGCCCGGCAGATGCGCTCGGCCCGCTCGCTACGGGTGATGCAGATGAAGTCGTCTCCGCCCACGTGGCCCACGAAGTCGTCGGGCGCGCCGTGGCGGCCCGAGGCCCAGCGCAGCACGTCCGCCGTGAGCTTGATGACGTCGTCGCCGTTCTTGAACCCGTAGCCGTCGTTGTAGACCTTGAAGTTGTCCAGGTCGGCGTAGATGATGCTCACCCAGCCCTGGGCCTGGCCGCAGCGCCGCTCCACCTCCTGCTCGATGGCCACGTTGCCGGGCAGCCCGGTGAGGGGGTTGGCCCCCTTGGCCATCTCCACCTGCACCGCGGCCAGGGTGTCGAGCATCTTCTGCACCGAGACGATGCCCGCCACCTCGCGGCTCTTCGTGACGATGATGTGGTCGTAGATGCGCCCCCGGTCGCGGGCCATGGCCTGGCGCGCCACCTGCTCCACGGCCGCGCCCTCGTCCACCACCAGGGGATGGCGGTCCATGATCTCGCTCACCCCGCGCTTGTAGTAGAGGCTCATGCCGTACTGGCTGGACAGCGCCCGGTCCATGTGGTGGCTCATGATGAGCCCCACGGGCACGTTGCCCTCCACCACCACCACGGCGCTGATGCTCGACTCCTGGCCGATGATGCGCTTGACCTCGAAAACCGGGGTGGTGGGGGCCACCTTCTTGAGCTCGGTCTCGGCCAGGCCGCGGATGGGGATGTTGCAGGACGCGCCGGGCCGGGGACGGCCGCCCGCCGGGGCCGCGCCGCTCCACTCCGGCCAGCTCAGGGAGAGGACGGGCTTGGGGCTGGCCGGACGGCCCAGGTGGTAGCCCTCGCCGTGGTGCACGCCCATGGAGATGAGGCTGGTGAGCTCGGTGTCGCGCTCGATGCCCTTGGCGATGAGCTCGCAGCCGAAGCTCTCGGCAAAGGCCAGGAAGGTCTTGATGAGCCCGCGCTTCACCGGGTGGGTGTCGATCTCGCGGGTGAGCGAGAAGTCCAGCTTGATGTAGTCCGGGGTGAACTCGGCCATGCTCCACAGGCCCGAATACCCCGC
>JBFWIY010000456.1:0-3007 GCA_050255855.1 Desulfovibrionaceae bacterium | reverse complement strand
CCCGGCCTGCGCGTCGGTCAGCGCGGGGAACATGGGCAGGGACAGGATGCGCGCGTAGGCGGCCTCGGCCACGGGGCAAAGCCCCGGCCCCGTGCCCAGGTGTTCGCGGTAGTAGGGGTGCAGGTGGACCGGGGAATAATGCACGTTGCAGCCCACGCCCGCCCCGCGCAGCCGGGCGAAGACCCGGTCCCGCTCGGGCACGCGGACCACGTACAGGTGGTAGGCGTGCTCCCGGCCGGGCCGGACGGCCAGGGGGCGGATGGCCGGGTGGCCGGCGAAGGCGGCGTCGTAGGCCCGGGCCAGCTCCCGGCGGCGGGCCAGGAAGCCGGGCAGCTTCCGGAGCTGCGAGCGGCCCAGGGCGCACTGGATGTCGGTGATGCGGTAGTTGAACCCGAGCTCCACCATCTCGTAGCGCCAGGTGCCGCGCTCCTGGCGCTGCTTGTGGTCCGTGGCGATGCCGTGGTTGCGGAAGCGCCGCAGCCGGACCTCCAGGTCCGGGTCCTGGGTGAGCACCATGCCGCCCTCGCCCGTGGCGATGTGCTTCACCGGGTGGAAGGACAGGCAGGTGAGCCGGGCCTGCGCGCCCAGGGGGCGGCCGTTGACCGTCGCGCCCAGGGCGTGGCAGGCGTCGTCCACCAGGGCCAGGCCATGCCGGTCGGCCAGCTCGCGCAGGGCGTCCCAGTCGCAGGGCTGCCCGGCGTAGTCCACGGCCACGATGGCCCGGGTGCGCGGCGTGATCTTGGCCTCGGCGTCGGCCGGGTCCAGGAGCAGGGTCTCGGGGTCCACGTCGGCGAAGACCGGCGTGGCCCCGCGGTAGAGCGCGCAGTTGGCCGAGGCCGCGAAGGTCATGGTCGGGACGATGACCTCGTCGCCGGGGCCCACGCCCAGGGCGGCCATGGCGGCGTGCAGGGCGGCCGTGCCGCTGGACACGGCCACGCCCCGGGCCGCGTCGCAGACGGCCGCCACCTCGGCCTCGAAGGCCGCCACCTCCGGGCCGGTGGTCAGCCAGTCCGAGGTGAGCGCCCGGGTCACGGCCCGGACGTCGTCCTCGTCGATGCTCTGGCGGGCGTAGGGGATCATAGGGTCTCGATCATCTGTTTGAGTTGTTCGCCGGAGAGCCAGCGGTCGTTGTCGCGGGAGTTGTACTCGAAGTCCTCGGCCACGGGGCGGCCGGCCTCGTGGTTGAACCGGCGCTCGAAGAACCGGAAGGCCGGCTTGATGACGAAGTGGTCGTCGAACTCCACGGTGTTGCGGGCCTCGTCGCGGGGGATCATGACCTCGTGCAGCTTCTCGCCGGGGCGGATGCCCACGGTCTCGATGCGGCAGTCCGGGCCCATGGCCCGGGCCAGGTCCATGATGTTCATGCTGGGCAGCTTGGGCACGAAGAGCTCGCCGCCCACCATGGCCTGCAGGCAGTTCAGCACGAAGTCCACGCCCTGCTCCAGGGTGATCCAGAAGCGGGTCATGCGCGGGTCGGTGACCGGGAGCACCCCGGTCTTGAGCCGCTCGCGGAAAAAGGGAATGACGCTGCCCCGGCTGCCCAGGACGTTGCCGTAGCGGACCACGGAGAAGCGGGTGCCGGGGTCCTTGACGTAGGCGTTGCCCGCCACGAAGAGCTTGTCCGAGCAGAGCTTGGTGGCCCCGTAGAGGTTGATGGGCGAGGCCGCCTTGTCCGTGGACAGGGCGAGGACCCGGTCCACATGGCAGTCGATGGCCGCATCGATGACGTTCTGCGCCCCCACGATGTTGGTCTTGATGACCTCGAAGGGGTTGTACTCCGCGGCCGGGACCTGCTTGAGGGCGGCGGCGTGGATCACCACGTCCACCCCGCTGAAGGCGCGGTCCAGCCGGCTCCGGTCGCGCACGTCGCCCAGGAAGAAGCGGATGTTGTCGTACTGCCCGAACTGCTGGGCCATCTCGAACTGCTTCAGCTCGTCGCGGCTGAAGATGATGACCTTGGTGGGGGAGAAGCGCGTGAGCAGGACCTCGGCGCATTTTCGCCCGAAGGAGCCGGTGCCGCCGGTGATCAGGATGACCTTGTCGTCGAACATGGGTGTCGCCCTCCAGGCGTCAGAGTACTTTCCAGTTGGGCCGCTTGGTGAAGACGTCTCGACTCGCCTTGAAATCCTCGGCGCCGAGGGCCATGACGCGCACCTTGCGGTTGATCTTTTTCTCCGCCACCTGGCGAAGGTGCTCCAGTTTGTCCCGGTTCACGTCGCCCACCACCAGCACGTCGATGAGTCCGGTGTCCTTGCCCTGGGCGTAATCGTCCAGGATATATACCTGTTCGACCCGGCCCAGATTCTCCAGGATCTCGTCCATGAGCTTGTCGATGCCCAGGGATTTCCGCACGATGGAGCTGATTTCCGGGAAGAAGGGATGCCGGGTGTTGGCTTTGAAGTAGACCGAGCGGCCGTTTTGCTCCCGCTCCAGGTAGCCCGCTTCGGACAGGGAGTCCAGCTCCCCCTTGAGCGAATTGGGAGAGAGCTTGAATTCCTTGGACAACTCCCGGAGATAACAGGATACCCCGGGGTTGAGGAAGAGCTTCAGGAGCAGCTTGATGCGCGTCTTGGATGAAAACAGTTGTGTCAGCACGAGGTCTTTGTACAGAAAAACTGAACAAAACGTCAACGGGAAAATGCCGGAAAATGCGCGCTGCCGGGGGGTGATGTTGCTTTTGGAGGCTGGAGCATGTAGGCAAGGCCTGACTCCCTCCGCCCGGGGCAGGTGTCCCGCCCGGGTCTGATCGGCACACCAACCTGCGCTGCCCAAAAGCGCCGAGAGATATCCCATGCCCCAGGTGAAGGTATTGCATTCGGCCCCGTTGCCCCGGTTCGTCTGGCGGCGCGACTGGAAATGGTTTCTCGCCCTGGCGGTCCTGGTCTATCTGGTCTGCCTGGCCGTGCGGCTGCTGGGATACTCCGCCTGGGAGCACCCCGGGCTGCGGGTGGACGGCGGCCCCATCCTGGCCACCCACGACAGCTACTTCTGGCTGGCCGGGGCCGAG
>JBFWIY010000455.1:0-3009 GCA_050255855.1 Desulfovibrionaceae bacterium | reverse complement strand
GGGCCGGGGCGGGCGAGCGGAACATGAGGAAGTTGGCCTGGCTGGGCAGGACCTCGCAGCCCAGGGCGGTGAGCCCCTCGCGCAGCCGGGCCCGGCCGGCGCGCACGGTGTCCAGCGTGACCTGGAGGAACACCTCGTCCTCCAACGCGGCCAGCCCGGCCTCCTGGGCCAGGACGTTCACCGTGAAGGGGATGCGGGCCCGGGCCACGTATTCCGCCACCACCGGGGGCAGCAGGCCGTAGCCCAGGCGCAGGCCCGCCAGGCCGTAGGCCTTGGAAAAGGTGCGGCAGACCGCCACGTTGGGGAACTCGTCCAGGCGGCGGGCCAGGGTGTGGTCGGCCTCGGGCTCGGCGAACTCCACATAGGCCTCGTCCACCACCAGCAGGGTGCGCGGCGGCAGGGCGGCGGCCAGCTCGGCCATCTCCGCGGCGCGGACCGTGTGGCCCGTGGGGTTGTCCGGGCTGGTGAGGAAGACCAGGGCGGTGCGCTCGTCCGCGGCCGCGGCCAGGGCCTTGACCGGGAGCGCGAGCCCGTCGTCCCGGTCCACCTCGCGGTAGCCCACGCCGCAGAGCTTGGCCGTGAGGCGGTACACGCTGAAATTGTGGCGATAGGAGAGCACGTGGTCGCGGCCGGGCTCGGCCGTGACGCGCAGGAGCAGGTCGATGACCTCGTCCGAGCCGTTGCCCAGGATGACGCGCTCCGGGGCCAGGCCGAAGCGGGCGGCGAGGGCCGCGGCCAGCTCCGGGGAGTGGTTGCGCGGGTAGATGTGGCAGCCGTTGGCGCGGGCGGCGACGCGCTTCTGCACGATGGGCGAGGTGCCGAGCGGGTTCTCGTTGCTGGCGAGCTTGACGATGCGGCGCACGCCGTAGCGCTCGCGGATCTCCTCGGCGCTCAGGCCGGGCACGTAGGGGTCGAAGTCGAGCATGGCGGCGCGGATGCGCGCGCGCTCGGGCGCGTTCTGGGGCGCGGATGCGGGCATGGAGGCCTCCCGGGCCAGGGTTTCGTGGTCCCGGCCGGGCGGAGGGAGAGGAAAACCGCACGGCCGGACGGCCGTTTCTGTTAGTCGTTTTCCCGGATCGGGTAAAGCCCGGGAGGCGGGCTACTCGAACCGGAAGGACGCCTCCTCCGGCGGCGGCCACCCGAAAAGGAGCGGATGCAGGGGGCGGATGAGCAGGAACAGCAGGATCAGGGCATGGGAGGCCACCGGCAGGAGGACCAGTTCATAGTACGAGAAATAGGCGAGATCGGCCCAGCGCAGGTCCGGAAGGAACTGGGTGAAGGGCGCGCCGCACCCCAGGGCGAGGAAGGCATACAGCCAGCGCTGCCAGCCCCGCACCCCGCCCACCGCCCAGCCGAGCAGCAGGCCGCCGAGCAGGGTGGCGAAGGCGGCCAGCAATACGAACCCGCCCCTCAACCACGCCCAGTTGATGTACGGCGATTCCGGATCGCACAGCGCGAAGCAGGTAAACAGCAGCGCAATAAGCATCTTGAGGCCGAAGCGCGCGGTCTCCCACCCCAGGCAGGCCAGGATTCCCAGCCGCAGGATCAGGGCCGGGCAACGGATCCAGGGGGAGACGGCCGCCCCGGTCCGGGCCGGAACGACCGGGGGAGCGGGAGGGGACGGGAGCGGCGGGATGGGCGGGAACTCGGCGTTCATCCGTTGCAATTATCCATATAGACAGCCGGCGCGCAATCCGAGTTGCGCAAAACAATTGTATATTTTTCGGAACCCCCGTGGCGAACCGGCCGTCCTTCGTCCCGGCCGCCACCGCGCGGAACCCCGCCACGCCTCGGTGGCCGGCATGCGAGAGGGGGGAGACGAAGGATCAGTCTCGTTACTCAGGTAGATTAAAAATGAAAATATACAAAGGACGAACAAGAAACATCAGCACAATGAGTCCGTTGATGAGCACGGGCAAAATCACCATGAAATACGTCGATGGCTGAAGAAAGTCTTCCGGCTGAATCGCCAAAAGAGATACGGAGCAAAACGCCAGGAAACCGAAGGCAATCCCCCCCAACAGGCACCGCGCCCAATTTCGGTCAGCGCGTTTCACCAAACCCACCAGTAAACCGATACTTGCCGCAAAGAAAGAAATGGCCAATATGTCTGGCCACCACGAAAAAGCATGCGCCGTAGGATCTCCCAGCATTACAACGCTTAATCCGAAATACAATGCTGTAAAAAACCCAGTAAGCACAATCTGGTTGACTAGACCTGCATAGATTGACCAGCGCAATATTGCGGCGATGACGCGCTTACCGCCAAGCGAAAACACTCGGAGTGGTGCGGCCGCCCGAGTATTGGATAAATGTCGCTCCGATTCGCGCCCCATACAATACACCTACTGGCATTCACAACATGAAGCAACCCGGTCTGTGCAAAATATTTGTCACAAGTTGCAATTTTTGCATTTTATTATTACCAGTCCAATGGAAAGCGCTGACCCTCACGAATTTTCTCGTTGTCCCGACGGTCATCAAGAAAAGTTGGGAGGTCCCGCAGTCTATACGTACCGGCCTTCACTTGCGCCGCCCCAGCCGCAATCTGGGCGAATGTCGCGTTGATGCCCATGGCGTGGGTATACAGTCCGTAATGATAGTTGCCGAAATCCTCATACTCCGGGTGCCCGTCCCTTTTGAAATCATAGCGGGCCCCAGCTTTAAAATTATCATATATCCATGAGCACTTGAACCCTTGAGCCAACCCTTGCTCCGACACCATGCCTGGCATGTCCCTATATGCGTAGGCGATCTTCAGCGCCTTCTCCTCGCATTCCCGGGCCACCTGCCTGGCCTCGGCGATGTTGGCCTGAATATCCACGCCCGGAGGGACGATGATGGCGAACACATGCGATGTCGGGGCGGCCCGTGACATTAAGAACCTGGAATTCCTCGATTTCACATTGGCGGTTGGGGTGCACCGGGCCCGGCTTGGACTCGAACCACAGGCCCTTCATGGCCCGGCACTTGGGGCAGGCGTCCGGCTTGGGCTTGTACCGCCAGTAG
>JBFWIY010000454.1:1519-3020 GCA_050255855.1 Desulfovibrionaceae bacterium | reverse complement strand
CCCAAAAAGTGGACACCGGCCTGGGCGCCCTCTACGTCACCGTCAACGAGGTGGACGGCAAACCCTTCGAGGTCTTCACCACCATCGGCAAGTCCGGGGCCTCCATCATGGCCAAGGCCGAGGCCATAGGCCGCCTGGTCTCCCTGGCCCTGCGCTCCGGCGTGGAAGTGCGCGAGGTCGTGGAACAACTCGAAGGCATCGGGGGCGAACACCCCAAGTTCCAGAAAAAGTTCCTGTGCAAGTCCATCCCGGACGCCGTGGCCTGGGTCCTGCGCCAACGCTACATGAAGGACGCCCATACCAACGGGCACAACTCGTCCCTCACCAACCCCGTGTGCCCGGACTGCGGCCAGGAACTCGTGTTCGAAGAAGGCTGCCACATCTGCAAAAACTGCGGCTTCACGCGCTGCGGGTAGATACGACGAGTCACGGAAGCCTCCGGCGGCCAGGGGGGCAAGGCCCCCCTGGACCCCCGCCGGGTGGGTTCCCGTGGGCGCGGGGGACGACGCGGTGTTTACCGTCCCCACCGTCATGCGCCCACGGGAACCCACCCGGCATTTCAAGGAATTCTTGGTAAGCGAACAACGAAACGGGCGGCGGGGTCTTCCCCGCCGCCCGTTTCGTTATCCCCCCAATCAGGGGGTCCGGGGGGCGTGAGCCCCCCGGCCGCCGGAGGCTTTGTTGACTCGTCCTCCCGGGGGTTAGGCCGGGACTTCGAAGCCGATTTTTTCGATGGCCTTTTTGATGTCGGCCTCGGGTACGGGTTTGGTTTCCTCGTAGGTGGCCTGGCCCTGTTCGAGGTTGACGTTGATGTTGGTGAGGCCGTCGATGGCCGAGAGGGCCTTGGTGACGGAGGCGACGCAGTGGCCGCAGGACATGCCCTTCACTTTCACGGTCTTCATGGCTGGTCTCCTTGGGGTGGTTGGAATCGCCGCAGCCGCAGGGCGTTGCTCACCACGGTGACGGAGCTGAGCGCCATGGCGGTTCCGGCGATCATGGGGTTGAGGGTGGGGCCGCCGAAGAGGTGCAGGACCCCGGCGGCCACGGGGATGCCCAGGCTGTTGAAGGCGAAGGCCCAGAACAGGTTTTCCTTGATATTGCGCAGGGCGGCGCGGCCCAGGGCCACGGCGGCCGGGGCCAGGGAGAGGTCCGAGCGCATGAGCACGGCGTCGGCGGACTCCACGGCCACGTCCATGCCCTCGCCCATGGCGATGCCGAGGTCGGCCTGGGCCAGGGCCGGGGCGTCGTTGATGCCGTCGCCGATCATGGCCACGCGGCGGCCTTCGGCCTGGAGGGCGGCCACGGCCTCGGCCTTGTGGCCGGGCAGGACGCGGGCGCGCACCTGGTCGATGCCCGCCTGGGCGGCCACGGCCCGGGCCGAGGCCTCGGCGTCGCCGGTGAGCATGACCGGGGCCAGGCCCATGGCGCGCAGCCGGGCCACCACCTTGGGGGCGTCGGGGCGCAGGCGGTCGCGGATGGCGAGCAGGGCTGCGGCCCGGCC
>JBFWIY010000454.1:0-1419 GCA_050255855.1 Desulfovibrionaceae bacterium | reverse complement strand
CCGGTCTTGTCGAAGACCACGGTATCCAGCCGGGCCGCGGCCTGGAGCGCGGCCCCGCCCTTGAAGAGCACGCCCAGCTGGGCCCCGCGTCCGGCCGCCACCATGATGGACATGGGCGTGGCCAGGCCCATGGCGCACGGGCAGGCGATGACCATGACGGCCACGAAGATGCGCAGGCCGAAGGGGAACCCGGCCCCGGCCAGCCACCAGCCCAGGCCCGAGAGCAGGGCGATGCCCATGACCGTGGGCACGAAGTAGAAGCTCACCTTGTCGGCCAGGTCCGCGATGGGGGCCTTGGAGCCCTGGGCCTGGCGCACCAGCTCCACGATGCGGGCCAGCATGGTGTCGCGGCCCACCTTGGCGGCGCGCAGGGTCAGGGCCCCGTTCTGGTTGAGCGTCCCGGCGCTCACCTCGTCGCCCTCGGCCTTGCTGATGGGGATGGGTTCGCCGGTGAGCATGCTCTCGTCCACGCTGGAGCGGCCCGAGAGCACCACGCCGTCCACGGGCACGCGCTCGCCCGGCCGCACCAGGAGCACGTCGCCCACGCGCACCTCGGCCAGGGGCACCTCGTTTTGGCGGTCTCCCACCAGCCGGGTGGCCTGCTCGGGCGAGAGGTCCATGAGGCCCTTCACCGCGTCGGAGGTGCGCTGGCGCGAGCGCAGCTCGAAATACTTGCCGAGCATGATCATGGCGATGAGCACCGCGCCGGACTCGTAGTAGAGCTCGTGGGCCAGTTCCGGGCGGCCGAGCCCGATGCCCGCGGTGTTCGCCAGGCTGTAGACCAGGGCCGCGCCCGTGCCCATGGCCACCAGGGAGTCCATGTTGGGCGCGCCCTTGAGGATGAGCGGCAGGCCGCGCAGGTAGAAGTGCCGTCCCAGCCAGGCCACGGGCAGGGCCAGGGCCGCCTGGGCCAGGGCGAAGGCCAGGGGCGCGGTGTCCGGCGCGAGCCAGGCGGGCAGGGCCAGCCCGGCCATGTGGCCCATGCTCAGCACGAGCAGCGGCGCGGCGAAGGCCCAGGCCCAGACCACGCGGCGGCGCTGGTCGGCCAGCTCTTGGCGCTTTTCCTCGGCCTGGCGTTCGAACTCGGCCGCGGCGTCGAACCCGCCGGGGGTCTCCACGCGGGTCTCGAATCCGGCGTCGTGGATGGCGGCGCGGATGGTGTCGGGGTCGATCTGCGCGGGGTCGAAGTCGAAGAGTCCGTGTTCGGCGGGCAGGCTGACCTCGGCGTGGGTCACGCCGGGCAGGGCGCGGGTGACGCGCTCGATACGGGACGAGCAGGCCGCGCAGTGCATGCCCTGGATGGCCAGGTCCAGCCGTCCGGGGGGCGGGGCCGCGGGCTCGAACCGGGCCGTGAACCCCAGGTCCTTGACCCGCTCGGTCAGTTCGGCCTCGGTGATGCGTTCGGGGTCAAAGGCGATC
>JBFWIY010000453.1:0-3025 GCA_050255855.1 Desulfovibrionaceae bacterium | reverse complement strand
GACTCCGGCGGCGGGGCCGGCATCCAGGCCGACCTCAAGACCTTCGCCATGCACGGCGTCTACGGCGCCAGCGTCATTACCGCCCTCACCGCCCAGAACACCCGCGAGGTGGCGGGCATCCATGCCCCGCCCGCCCGGTTCGTGGCCCAGCAGCTGGACGCCGTGCTTTCGGACATCCCCTTCCAGGCCGCCAAGACCGGCATGCTCTTTTCCGCGCCCATTATCCGGGCCGTGGCCTCGCGCCTGGAGGCCCGCCCCTTCCCCCTGGTGGTGGACCCGGTCTGCGTGGCCCAGTCCGGCGGCCGCCTGCTGGAGGACTCGGCCATGGGCGCCATGCGCGACCTTATCTTTCCCCTGGCCGACCTGCTCACGCCCAACCGGCCCGAGGCCGAGTACTTCACCGGCCTGAAGATCGAGCGCGCCGAGGACATCGCCGAGGCCGCGGAGAAGCTCCTGGCCATGGGCCCCAAGGCCGTGCTCATCAAGGGCGGCCACATGCGCGACTCCGTGGCCGTCACCGACTGGCTGTGCACCCCCGGGGACAAGCCCCTGGCCCTCATGCAGCAGCGCGTGCGCACCAACAACAACCACGGCACGGGCTGCACCCTGTCCGCGGCCATCGCGGCCAACCTGGCCAAGGGCCTGACCATGGCCGAGGCCGTGCGCGCGGCCCAGCGCTACCTGAACCTCTGCCTGCGCGCCGCCTTCGACCTGGGGCAGGGCTCCGGCCCGGCCAACCACCTGGCCCCCATGCTCAAGGCCCAGGCCCGGGCCCGGGTGCTGGAGCGCCTTTCCGACCTGGGGCGCGGGCTGGCCGCCATCCCCGGCCTGGCCAAGCTGGCCCCGGAGGTGCGCATGGACCCGGTGCTGGCCGCGCCCCTGGCCACCGGCCCGGAGGACGTGGCCGGGTTCACCGGCCGCCTGGCCGCCACGCGCCGGGGCGAGCTGCTCCTGGGCGGGTGCCCGGAGTTCGGGGCCTCCGCCAACATGGCCGCCGTGCTCCTTTCGGCCCGCAAGGTGCGCGAGGGCGTGGAGTGCGCCGTGAACATCCGCCACGACGACGAGGTCCTGGCCGCCCTGGGCGAGACCGGGGCGGAGCTGGCCTGGCTGGACCGCGCGGCCGAACCCGGGGCGAGCCCCGGCCGCGAGGCCGCCACCCTGGAGTGGGCCGTGTGCCGGGCGCTCAACGACCATCCCCACCCGGACCGCGTGGTGGCGGTCTGCGACCCCGGGGCCGACGGCGTGGAGGCCCAGGTCTACCTGCTGGCCGACCGGCCCGAGGACCTGCCGGAGCGCTTGATGGCCCTGCTGGCCGCCCTGTAGCCGCCCGGGCCCCGTTTCGGGCCGGTTTTCGGCCCGGCGCGGGACCTTTGCCCCCGGTCCCGGCCCGCCCGGCGCGGGTTCCGGTTGACAGGCTCGAAGCCCCATGCGTATAACGCTTGTTCTTTTGCGAGAGTGGCGGAATAGGTAGACGCACTGGCCTTAGGAGTCAGCGGCTTGGTCCGTGGGAGTTCGAGTCTCCCCTCTCGCACCACGCGCCGCCCCGCGGCCGAACCGAACATCATCGCGCCCGGCGAGGGCGAGGAGGAGCCGATTCATATGGAATACGACGTCAAGGAACTGTCCCCGGTCAAGCGCCAGGTGAGCGTCACCGTGCCCGCCGAGGAAGTCAACGCCGCCCTGGCCGCCACCGTGGCCCTGTACAAGCACAATCATGAGGTGAAGGGCTTCCGCAAGGGCAAGGCCCCGGCCACGGTCATCGAGTCCAAGTACAAGAAGCAGATCTACAATGAGGCCGGCACCGACCTCATCAACTATCAGATCAACGAGATCCTGAACGAGCTCTCGCTCATGCCCATGAGCCGCATCGACGTGGACACCACCAACGAGTTCGAGCGCGACCAGGAGCTCAAGTACACCATCTCCTTCGAGGTGGCCCCGGAGTTCGAGCTGCCCACCTACGTCGGCCTGGAGGTGAACCAGGAGGACGTGGTGGTCACCGACGACGAGGTGTCCGCCGTGGAGCAGCGCCTGCTGGAGAAGGTGGCCGTGGTCAAGCCCATCGAGGACGTGCGCACCGCCGAGGACGGCGAGATCGTCACCATCAGCTTCGCCGCCTACAAGGACGGCGAGGTCTTCGAGGGCATCAAGGCCGAGAGCTTCGACATGGTGCTGGGCGAGGGCCAGGCCCTGCCCGAGTTCGAGACCTTCCTCAAGACCCTCACCGCGGGCCAGTCCGGCGAGACGGACATCACCTTCCCCGAGGACTTCATCAACCCCGCCATGGCCGGCCAGACCGTGACCATGAAGGCCACGCTCCACGCCGTGAAGACCAAGAGCCTGCCCGAGCTCACCGACGAGGTGGCCAAGAAGGCCGGGTTCGAGACCGTGGAGAAGATGCGCCAGGGGATCCGCGAGTCCTACCAGAACAGCCGCAGCCAGCTGGCCAAGGCCAACGCCCAGAAGGCCCTCATGGACCAGATCCTCTCGGGCCTGGACTTCCCCCTGCCGCCGAGCCTGGTGGAGGACCGCATCGACCGCCTGGTGGGCGACCTGGAGTCCCGCCTGGACCGTCAGGGCAAGAGCCTGGCCTCCCTGGGCAAGAGCCCGGAGGAGCTGCGCGAGTCCGAGCGGGCCAAGGCCGAGGAGGCCGTGCGCACCCAGCTGCTGCTCCTGGCCGTGGCCAAGCGCGAGGGCCTGGACGTCAGCTCCGAGGAGATCGACCAGACCATCGCCCAGGTGGCCATGCAGACCCGCCAGCCTTTCCAGGACCTCAAGCGCTACTATGAGGAGAACAACCTGGTCATGGCCCTCAAGGACCGCATCCTGGCCGACAAGGCCGTGGAGTTCATCTACGGCAAGGCCAAGGTGACCACCGTGCCCCCCGCGGCCGCCGAGGCCGCCGAGGGCGGCGACAAGCCCGCCAAGAAGGCCCCGGCCAAGAAAAAGGCCCCGGCCAAGAAGAAGGACGCCGCGCCCGCCGAGTAGCCTTCGTCCTCATGGAACGTCAGCGGCGGCCGGGCCT
>JBFWIY010000452.1:0-3031 GCA_050255855.1 Desulfovibrionaceae bacterium | reverse complement strand
CGCCCGGAACCCGCCACGCAAATGGGGAGTCCAGAGGGTGTCACCCCCTCTGGACGCCGCAACGTGGCGCTTGGCCGGCTGGGCGCGAATGCGCCCTGGCGGCTTAGCGCCACGGCGTCCTGCTCTGCACGGGGAGGCTATTTGTCCTCGTCCGGCCGGACGCGCTGGGGGTAGACGGCGCGGCGGGCGCCGGAGATCCAGATGAAGCTGTAGATGCGGTCGCCGTCGCCCAGGAAGGTGACGCTGCCTTCGGCCGGGACGTCCTGGCCCAGTTCCGGGCCGTAGGTATACATGTATTCGTTGCCCAGGCTCACCAGGCGGCGGACCATTTTGTGGTCGGGCACGAAGAGCACGAAGCTTTCCAGGCGCGGGTCGCCGCGGCCGTCCAGGATGTAGACGTCCAGGCCCTTGGGGGTGCGGTAGTGGCCCACCAGGCTCTTTTCGGAATAGGAGTGCATGAGGATATGGCCGAAGCGGACCTTGGGGCCGCCTTCGCTCTGGCCGCCGGAGCCCACCAGTCCGCCCGCCTCGGCGAACTCCTTGAACATGGTCTCTTCGGTGGCGTTGCGGCCGCCGTAGCTGCCGCCCTCCTTGCGGTCGCTGATGGGCTTGAAGGCCGGGGGGGCGGGGGGCGCGGCCTGGAAGGTGCGGCGCACGTCCTCCACGAGCTGGTTCAGATCCACCTCCACGGCCTCGGGCGCGGCGGGTCCGGCCACGTGCCACCACAGGGCCCCGAGCAGGGCCAGGTGGAGCAGGACGGAGAGCAGGGCGCAGACGAATTTGGCCACGGCGTCAGGGCTCCGGCGCGGTCGGGGCGGCGGGCGCGGGCGCGGACGGGGTCCCGGGGGCGGTCTCGGGCTCGGCGATGATGCCCACGCGGTCCAGGCCCGCGGCCTTGAGTTCGCCCAGGACCTTGACCACCGTGCCGTGGGGCACGGCCGCGTCGGCGCGCAGGTAGAGGTAGCGGCCCTGGCCGATGACCAGCTGTCGGATGTGGTCTTCCAGCCGGTCCGGGGTGAGTTCGCGCTGGTCCAGGAAGATGCGGCCGTCGGCGCGGATGGTCAGGATGAAGTGGTCGCTGCCGCGGGGCAGGCTCTCCACGGTGCGGGTGCGCGGCAGGTCCACGTCCAGGCCCTGGTTCATGAGCGGCACGGTGATGAGGAAGATGGCCAGCAGGACCAGCATGACGTCCACGAAGGGCGTCACGTTGATCTCGGCGCGGACGCGGCGGGGGCGGGGCATGTCAGCGCCTCGCCGCGGTGTCGGCCGGGTCGAGAACCGGGGCGGGGGCCGGACAGGGCGGACAGGGCGGGCAGGCCAGCTGTTCCGGCAGCTCCAGCTTGAGCCGTCCCAGGAAGTCCCGGCGGAACCGGGCCAGGTCCGCCTCCACCTTGGCCAGCATGCGCTCCAGCAGGTTGTAGGCCACCACGGCCGGGATGGCCACCACCAGGCCCAGGGCGGTGGTGCCCAGGGCGTCGGCCAGGCCGGGGATGACGGCGGAGATGGTCTCCGGGCTGGGGGAGGCGAAGGACTCGAAGGAGCCCATGATGCCCCAGACCGTGCCGAAGAGCCCGAGCAGGGGCGCGGCCCCGGCGCAGGTGGACAGGTAGCTGAGCGCGCCGTAGAGCCGGTCGGACTCGGCCTGGGCCTGTTGCTCCAGGGCCTGGTCCACGTTTTCGATGACCACCCCGGCCCCGCGGCCCGAGGCCGTGGCCGCGGTCTTCATGCGCTTCAGCTCGGCCAGGCCCTCCAGGGCTAGGCGGCCGGAGCAGGTGGCCGGGTCCGCGGCGGCGTTGGCCGCGCCCAGGCCGGTTCCGCCCTCGAAGGCGGCGCAGGCGGCGGCCGCGGCGCGGCGCGCCCGCCAGTAGAGCCAGGCCTTGTAGAGGATGAGCGCCCAGCTGGACACGCTCATGGCCAGGAGCACGGCATAGACGATGGTGATGACCGGGCCGGTGTGGGTGAACTGCCCGATGAAGTCGCCGGCGGGAAGGCTCGAAGGCATGATGGCTCCTGATGCGTCCGGTCCGGGGGGGCCGTGTTTCCCGGCGGGCCGGGCAAGGCCGGGCCGGATTCGATGATTCGTTCGGCGCGGTCCGGCCTGGCGCCCTACGAAGGACCCATGCCGTGCGCCACGCGCGGGCCGGAGGTTCGTCCGGCCCCGCCGCCCTTGGCGGCGCGAGCGAGCCGAAAACCACGCGTTTCGGCGAAACGGTCGTCCGTCCCATGCGGCCTGGCGCATGTCGCGGACAGCATGCTAAAGATCGCGCACGTCCACGGTGGCCCCGCGCAGCCGGGACCAGTCGCCGTCCAGGTAGCGCAGGAGCCCGGCGGCCGCCCCGGCCGGGGTGAGCAGCTGGCCGCGCTCCAGGTAGGGCGTGAAGAACCGGCGCACGGCCTCGCCCGCGCCGCCTTCGGCTTGTCGGGCCTGTTCCTGCATGCGCGTGGCCACCACCCCGGGGCGGTACACGAAGGTGGTCAGCGCCGGGGCCTCGGCGGCCAGCTGCCGGGCCAGATGCTCCTCGGCGGCCTTGGCCGCGCAGTAGAGCCCCAGCCCGGGCAGGGCCCGCTGGGCCGCGCCGGACCCGAAGAACACGCACAGCCCGGCCCCGCGCCGCAACAGCGGCGGCGCGCCGCGCTGCACCAGCCGCCAGGCCGCCCGCAGCCCCGCACCCACCACGGCGTCGAAATCCGCGTCGTCCAGCTCCCAGAGGGTCGGCCCCGGGAGCAGCACCCCGGCGGCGTGGATAAAGCCGAAATACGCCCCCAGCCCCTCGGCCCGGTCCACCAGGGCGCGCACCACGGCGTCGTCCGCCGCGTCCCCGGCCACGGCCAGGACATGCTCCCCCGGACCCAGGGCCTCGATGGCCAACGCCTGGCAATCCTTGCGGGTTTCCTCCAGCGGGAGGGCGTCGCGGGCGCACAGGACCAGACGCACCCCACGCCGGGCCAGGGCCAAGGCCAGGGCCCGGCCGATGCCGCGGGAGGCTCCGGTAAGGATGAGGGTTTTATTTCGTAACATTCTCGGCTATGC
>JBFWIY010000451.1:0-3041 GCA_050255855.1 Desulfovibrionaceae bacterium | reverse complement strand
CCGCTCAACGGCATCATGGGCATGCTCCAGCTGGTGCGCACCACCAGCCTGAGCGAGGCCCAGTGCGAATACGTGGACACCGCCCTGGAGGCCAGCCGCCACCTCCTGAGCCTGCTCAACGACGTGCTCGACTACGCCGCCGTGGAGTCCGGACGCCTGCCCCTGCAGTGCGTGGAGTTCAGCCCCGAGGCCCTGCTCTCCAGCATGGCCGCCATCTACCGGGAGCAGTGCCGGGCCAAGGGCCTGGACTTCCGCTTCCTCTACGACCCGGCCATCCCCCCCAAGATCCTGGGCGATCCCGGCCGCGTCCGCCAGATCATCTTCAACCTGGTGGGCAACGCCATCAAGTTCACCCACCGCGGGTGCGTGACCCTGGACGCCTCCCTGCTGCACTGCGACACCCCGGGCCGCTGCCGTCTGCTCTTCTCCATCGGCGACACCGGCATCGGCATCCCCGAGGAAAAGATCGCCCACGTCTTCGACGACTTCACCCAGGTGGACGGCAGCATCTCCCGCCACTACCAGGGCACCGGCCTGGGCCTGGCCCTGGTCAAGCGCCTGGTCCAGCTCCTGGGCGGCACCATCGCCCTGGACTCCGAGCCCGGCGCGGGCACCACCTTCATGTTCTGCGTGCAGCTCGGCCTGCCCAAGCCCGTGCCCGCCGGACGGCCCGAACGGCAGTCCGCCACCCCGCGCGTCCTGGTGGCCGAGGACAACCCCTCCACCCAGTTCGCCCTGCGCGACCTGCTCGACTCCCTGGGCTGCGAATCCGTCATGGTGCCCAACGGCCGCGAGGCCCTCATGGCCCTGAGCGAGGAGCCCTTCGCCTGCGTGCTCATGGACGTGCAGATGCCCGAAATGGACGGCCTGGAGGCCACCCGCTTCATCCGCGCCGCCGCGGTGGAGCGCATCGACCCCGAAGTGCCCATCATCGGCCTGCTCGCCCCCAGCGTGGGCACGGGCTGCGACTCCTTCATCAAGGCGGGCATGAACGACTGCCTGGTCAAACCCCTGGAGCGCAACGTCCTGGCCGAGGCCCTGGCCCCCTTCCTCATCCGCTGAGTCCCGCCCCCGCCCCCCCATTTGACCGGCCCCGCGATTTTCCGTATTTCCCTCGTACCGGCGGCCCTGCGCCGTCCGGCCATCCCCTACCCTACGCAACCAGGCAGGCCCATGCCCATGAGCGAACAGCACAAGACCCCGGCCCCCGCCGCCTCCGACACCACCTCCGCCGCCCCCGCCCCGGGGCGCGACTTCATCCGCACCATCATCGACGCCCACCGCGCCGAGGGCCGCTACCAGGGCCGCGTCCAGACCCGCTTCCCCCCCGAACCCAACGGCTACCTGCACATCGGCCACGCCAAGAGCATCTGCCTCAACTTCGGCGTGGCCAAGGAATACGGCGGCGGGTGCAACCTGCGCTTCGACGACACCAACCCCACCAAGGAAGAAGTCGAATACGTGGACTCCATCCGCGAGGACGTCCACTGGATGGGCTTCGACTGGTCGGGCCAGCACTACGCCTCGGACTACTTCGAACAGATCTACGGCTTCGCCGTGGAGCTCATCCGCATGGGCAAGGCCTACGTGGACGACCAGAGCGCCGAGGAGATCCGCGCCAACCGCGGCACCCTCACCGAGCCCGGGGTCAACTCCCCCTTCCGCGAGCGCAGCGTGGAGGAAAACCTGGACCTCTTCACCCGCATGCGCGCGGGCGAGTTCCCGGACGGCGCGCGGGTCCTGCGCGCCAAGATCGACATGACCGCCCCCAACGTGGTCATGCGCGACCCCACGCTGTACCGCATCAAGCACGCCTCCCACCACCGGACCGGCGACGCCTGGTGCATCTACCCCATGTACGACTTCACCCACTGCCTGTCCGACGCCATCGAAGGCATCACCCACTCCATCTGCACCCTGGAGTTCGAAAACAACCGCGAACTCTACGACTGGGTCCTGGACACCCTGGGCCACTGGCCCGAGCGCCCCTACCAGTACGAGTTCGCCCGCCTGAACCTGACCTGCACCGTGCTCTCCAAACGCAAGCTCATCCAGCTCGTGCAGGAAGGCCGCGTCTCGGGCTGGGACGACCCGCGCATGCCCACCATCTCCGGCATGCGCCGCCGCGGCGTGCCCGCCGCCGCCCTGCGCGATTTCTGCGAGCGCATCGGCGTCTCCAAGGCCAACTCCGTGGTGGACGTGGCCCTGCTGGAGCACTGCATCCGCGAAGAGCTCAACCGCACCGCCCCGCGCGTCCTCGGCGTGCTCCGCCCCCTCAAGGTGGTCATCGAAAACTACCCCGAAGGCCAGGTGGAGCACTTCGACATGCCCTACAACCAGGAACACCCCGAAATGGGCTCCCGCTCCGTGCCCTTCTCCCGGGTGCTCTACGTGGAGCGCGACGACTTCCGCGAGGACGCGCCGGGCAAGTGGTTCCGGCTCGCCCCGGGCAAGGAGGTCCGCCTGCGCTTCGCCTACTACGTCACCTGCACCGGCGTGGTGAAGGACGCCGAGGGCGCCGTCACCGAGCTGCGCTGCACCTACGACCCGGCCACCAAGGGCGGCTGGAGCCAGGACGGCCGCAAGGTCAAGGGCACCCTGCACTGGGTCAGCGCGCAGCACGCCGTGCCCGCCAAGGTCCGGCTCTACGACAAGCTCTTCACCGTGGACAACCCGGCCGCGCTCAAGGGCTCGGAATTCCTCGATCGCATCAACCCGGACTCCCTCGAAGTGGTGGACGCCCTGCTGGAACCCGCCCTGCGCGACGTGCCCCCGGGCTACTCCTGCCAGTTCGAACGCCTGGGCTACTTCTGCGCCGATAGCCGCGACCACGCCCCGGAACACCCCTGCTTCAACCGCACCAGCACCCTGCGCGACACCTGGGCGAAGATCGAGAAGAACGGGTAAGGGGCGAACCGGGGGAAGGGGGAACCCCCTCTTGAGGAGAGGGGGTTCCCCCTTTCCCCGGACCCCCTTCCCCCTCCCCCAGACCTTTTCATTTGGGTTGGACTAAGCGACCGGGCGATATCCTGCCCCGGCGA
>JBFWIY010000450.1:0-3042 GCA_050255855.1 Desulfovibrionaceae bacterium | reverse complement strand
GTGTCGCCGCCGACGTGGCCGACGCCCTGGCCCCCGACTCCGCCGCTCCCGCCCCCGAGGCCGAGCCGCCTCTGTCCGTGAACACCAGCCAGACCATCAGCCTCACGGTGGAGAACGACTTCTTCGGCGGCGGCACGGACAAGCACTACACCAACGGCCTGCGCCTGGCCTGGCTCTCCCCGGACCTGACCAGCTACGCCGACCAGGCGCCGGACTGGCTCATGCCCTACGCGCGGCTGCTCCCCTTCCTGGACGGCGAGGGCGTGCAGCGCAACGTCACCCTGGCCATCAGCCAGGAGATGTACACCCCGGCGGACACCGAGGCCGAGCACCTGGTGGAGGAGGACCGGCCCTACGCGGGCTACCTGGCCTTCACCTGGGGCTTCGTGAGCAAGACCCCGAAGCAGCTCAACTCCTGGGAGACCTCGCTCGGCGTGGTGGGACCCGACGCCCTGGGCGGCTGGGCCCAGAACAACTACCACCAGCTCATCAAGGTCCAGAAGTCCAAGGGCTGGGAATACCAGCTGCACAACGAGCCCACCCTGAACGTGAGCTGGCAGCGCATCTGGCGCGCCCTGGACGTGGACCTGGGTCAAGGCTTCGGCCTGGACGTGCTGCCCCACGTGGGGGCCTCGGCGGGCACGGTGTACACCGGCGGCGGGGGCGGCGGCGAGGTGCGCCTGGGCTGGCGCCTGCCCCTGGACTTCGGCTCCTCGCTCATGCGCTCCGGGGCCGGGGTCAGCGCCCCGGCGGCCCAGGACGACCCGCGCCTGAAGCAGGGGTTCGGATTCCACTTCTTCGGCGGGGTGGACGGCCGCTACGTGCTGCGCAACATCTTCCTGGACGGCAACACCTTCCAGAACAGCCACCGGGTGGACAAGCTGCCCTGGGTGGGGGACTACTACTGGGGCTGCGCCCTCACGGCCGGGGAATGGAAGCTGACCTTCAGCGAGGTCTACCGGGGCAACGAGTTCCGCCACCAGCACCGCGGCCACACCTACGGGTCCATCACCCTGGCCTGGACCTTCTGACCCCGGGCGGCGGCCGGCCGCCTCAGTTGGTGCTCCAGGCCTCCAGCTCGGAGATGCACACCCCGCTGCCGGGCGTTGTCCCGGGCCAGACCTCGTCCACCCGCACCCGCACCTGCGTGGTCTGCACCGCGCCCACCTCGAAGAACTGCATGCCCGGGGAGTCCGTGAGGCGCACCTGCCGGGTGCTGCCGTCGGAGAACTCCAGGGTGGCGGCCTTCACCCGGGCGTGCGCGGCCCGGGCCGCCCCGGGGCAGCCGCCCAGGATGCCCACCCGGTACACGGCGTAGCCCCCGGCCACGCCGAAATCGAGCTGCGCCCACTGCCCCACCCCGTCGTCCCCCGGGGCGCTGCACCAGGCCGTGGCCCGGTCGCCGTCAAAGAGCCGGTCCGCGCCGTGGCGGAGCCGGGCCGGGTCCTGGGGGTCGGGCCCGGGGGCGGCGCTGGAGACCTCGGGCGCAGCGGCGAAGGGACGGCCGCCGCGCAGGAAGCGGATCACCAGGTCGTCCGCCGGGGTGGGCTCCAGGTCGTCGAAGTGCCGGGAGAAGATGTTCCCCTCCGGGGCGGCCTTCCAGCCCGGGGGGAGCAGGTCGATGCCCGCGGCGTGCAGGCCCGGGCCGGGCGGCAAGAGCCCCGGGGCCAGGCTCACGAAGGCGTCCAGGCGGCCCACCGGGCCGCTCCACCCGGCCGCGGTGTGCAGCAGGTAGCCGCAGCTCCACAGCCCGCGGTCCGCCACGGCGGCGGTGCGGTAGGTGTTGGTGATGCGCTTCTTCTCGTGCGGGCCGAAGTTCACGTCGATGACGTACCAGTCCAAGACCGGGCCGGGGGCCGGGCTCGGCCCGGGGCGGAAGGCGCAGCCCGCCTTCACGTCCACGTCCCAGACGGTGAAGTCCAGCAGGCGGAGGGCGGGCTCGCCGCGGCGCTCGGGAAAGCCCATGGCCACGCGCACCGGCAGCTCGGCCGGGTTCTCGAAGTCGTAGACCACGCGGTACTCCACGTGGTCCGGGGCCAGGACGTCGATGCGCACGGTCTCCTCCACCAGGCGCACCGGGGTCCCGGCGGCCGGGCGCACCACGCCGTCCGGGTCCACCGTCACGCAGGCCGCGTCGGCCCGGGCCGGGGCGGGCGAGGCCAGGCCGACGGCCCCGAGGAGCCCGAGGGCCAGGGCGGCCCAGGGGACGAGGGAGAGGCGGAGGGCGAGACGGAGAAAACGGGCGAGGCGGAGGAAACAAAAACAGAACGAGACGGCGCGGGGCAAGGGGCTGCGGCGCGGAGCGCAACGGGGCGACGGGCGGAAAGGCAGGCCCGGAACGAGGCTCGCGGCGGCGTCCATGCGCCCTCCCTGCAGGGTCGGGTTCGGGGGGCGTCGACGCTCCGGGCGTCGACGGTTGGCCCCAAGCCTAGGGGGGCGTCCGGATTTCGTCAAGGCGGACCGGCGCAACAGGGATGGATTTCACGGGAATTTTGCGCTAGGAAACAGTCCGAAACCTTCCGAGGCAAGGAGCCGCCCCATGAAAAACATCCGCATCTTCCTGTCCTTCGTCGTGTTCATCGTCATGATCTGCGCCGCCGTCACCCTGGCCCCGCGCCTGGGCGAGAAGCTGGACCGGCCCTTCGCGGCCGGGCTGCTGGAGGCCCCGGCCATCGAGCACCACGCCCCGGCGGGCCATGGCGAGGAGCACGCCCCCGAGGGCCACGGCGAGGAAGCCGCCCCGGCCCACGGCTAGCCCGTCCGGTCCCGGCCCCGGGCCCGGGGGCTCCGGCGCGGAACGGTCCCGGCCGGGCCGGGCCGGATCCGCCCGGGCCGGGACCGACGCCCCCCGGCGGCCGGGCCGGACCGCCGCCCCCCGCCGGGACGCCCCCTGCGCTTCCGGCTGCCTTTTGGTCCGAAATCTGCTAGATCCCTCCCAGGCCGCCAACGGTGACGTCCGAACGGGTCCGGCCGGACCCGCCGACCCGCCGCCGACCCGCCCCCGGAGGACCGCGTGAAGAAGATCGTCATCCTAGAACGGAA
>JBFWIY010000449.1:1481-3081 GCA_050255855.1 Desulfovibrionaceae bacterium | reverse complement strand
GGACGAGGCCATGGAGCGCCTGGACTCCCAGCGCCGCCTCACGGTGCGCGTGGCCCCGGCCGACGCCGAGGCGGTCACGGCCATGATCGAGGCGGCCAAACCCCGCTATCCCGACCTGGTTCATTTCAAGGTCAAGCCCGACCCCCGCATGGACGCCGGGGTTGTGCTCGAAGCCGAGGACGGCAAGGTGGACAACGCCGTGGGCGTGCGCTTCGCCGGGGTGAGCGCCATCCTGGACCAGCTGGGCGTCAATCCTCCGGCGGAGGTGCGCGAGATGGCCGAGACCGCCCAGGCCGCCCTGCAGGCCGCCCAGGCCCCCGCCCCCGACACCCCCCCGGCGGACGAGTCCGGCCATGGCGCTTGATCCCGGCCAGTGCCGGGCCATGCTGGCCGAGCTGCGGCCCTGCCAGCGCTTCGGCAAGGTCACCAAGGTGGTGGGCCTCATCGCCGAGGGCCGGGGCGTCAAGGCCCCGCTCGGCTCGGTCTGCCACCTGCTCACCGAGGACGAGGACAGCGCGCCCATCGCCGCCGAGGTGGTGGGCTTCCGCGACGGGGCCTGCCTGTTCATGCCCTATGCGGACATGCGCGGCGTGCGGCCCGGGTCGCTGATCCGCGACTCCCAGCAGCCCCCGGTCATGCCCGCGGGCGACGCCCTGCTCGGCCGCGCCGTGGACGCCTTCGGCGAGCCCCTGGACGACCTCGGCCCCCTGGCCCCGGACGCCTGGGTGCCACTCTACAACTCCCCGCCCAATCCCCTGGACCGCCCGCGCATCACCGACCCGCTGGACGTGGGCGTGCGCGCCATCAACGGCCTCTTGACCCTGGGCAAGGGCCAGCGCGTGGGCATCATGGCCGGTTCGGGCGTGGGCAAGTCCACCCTGCTCGGCATGATGGCCCGCTACACCAAGGCCGACATCAACGTCATCGCCCTGGTGGGCGAGCGCGGCCGCGAGGTGGTGGAGTTCATGCAGCGCGACCTGGGCGAGGAGGGCATGAAGCGCAGCGTCCTGGTGGTGGCCACCTCGGACAAGAGCCCGCTCATCCGCATGCGCGCCGCCTACGCCGCCACGGCGGTGGCCGAATATTTCCGCGACCGGGGCAAGGACGTCCTGCTCATGATGGACTCGGTGACGCGCTTCTGCATGGCCGGGCGCGAGGTGGGCCTGGCCGCGGGCGAGCCCCCCACGCGCGGCGGCTACACCCCGTCCGTGTTCGCCCACCTGCCCCAGCTCCTGGAGCGCGCGGGCAAGTCGCCCAAGGGCTCCATCACCGGCATTTACACCGTGCTGGTGGACGGCGACGACTTCACCGAGCCCATCGCCGACGCCACCCGCTCCATCCTGGACGGCCACATCGTGCTCACCCGCGAGCTGGCCGACCAGGGCCACTACCCCTGCATCGACGTGCTCCGCTCCATCAGCCGACTGCGCACGGACATCACCCCCAAGCCGGTGGTGCAGGCCGGGCGCACGGTGCTGCGCCACATGGCCACCTTCAAGCGCGTGGAGGACATGGTGAACATCGGGGCCTACCAGAAGGGCTCCAACCCGGAGATCGACACGGCCATCGCCATGGTCGGGCCCATCAACACCTTTCTGCA
>JBFWIY010000449.1:0-1381 GCA_050255855.1 Desulfovibrionaceae bacterium | reverse complement strand
CCGCGCCGCCCGCGCCCTGGCCCGCGCCCTTGACGATGCCGCCCACCGCGCCCGTGACCACCTTGCCCACGCTCTTGAGCAGGTTGGTCTTGATGCTCGGCTCGGACAGCGCGCCGTTCACCGCCACCTCCACCTCCGGGGCCTGGACCTGGTCGTAGGTCTGCTTGGGGTCGGGGTTGCTCACCAGCTTGGCCCCCACCAGGTAGTCCAGGGTCTTGGCCGCGAGGTCGATGTCGCCGCCGCCCTGGGCCCACAGGGCCGGGGACTTGAGCAGCATGAGCCCGTTGTGCAGCACGCCGTTGCGGATGTCCCCGGTGGCCTGGAGGGTGTCGAAGGCCAGGGTCTCGGCCCCGCGGGTGATGGTCCCGGTGGTGAGCAGCACGGTGCTGGCCACCTCCAGGATCTTGGCGGCCGTGCCCCCGGCGGGCAGGGACCCGTTCTCCGCCCCCAGGTTGAACTTGCCGCCCAGTGTGCCCAGGATGGCCTTGGAGTCCAGGCCCGAGAAGGTCAGGGGCTCGGTGGTGGCCAGCCGGAACAGCCCGGTGATGTATGCCTTGCCCAGGAAGGCCTGCATGGCCTGGCCCACCTGGAGCCCGCCCAGGTCCAGGCTCAGGGAGCTGGCGGGCTGCGCGGGCCGGGCGTCCATGCGGTAGGCCGCGTCCAGGCTGCCGCCGAAGAGCTTCAGGTCCAGGGGCTCCACCGTGAGCACCCCGCCGTGGGCCGTGACGGTCACGTCCACGTCCGTGAGCTCGGCCCCGGAGACCTTGAGCCGCCCCAGCTTGACGCTGCCGTCCAGCTCCAGCTTGCGCAGGGTCTCGGCCAGGGCCGAGGAGGACTGCGCGGCCTGGGCGTCGTCGGTCTTGGTCCTGGCGGGCTCGGCCGCCTTCTCGGCCTCGGCCTTCTTGGGGGAGAGGTAGGGGTCCAGGTCCAGGGACTCGGCCCGGGCCGCGAAGCGGTAGGCCGGGACGCCCCCGCCGGAGAGCCCGGTCGCGGCGGCGCTCAGGTCGACGCCCTGGCCGTCCAGGTCCAGGTGCACGTTGTCGGCCTTCACGGCCGCGGGGGAATAGCTGACCTCGGCCCGGGCGGCCACCCGGGTCAGGGCGGCGGGGTCGGCGGTCTCCGGAGCGGTCTGGCCCAGGGCGGCCAGGGTCTTCTTCAGGTCGAAGGCCGGGATCTCCAGCACCCCGCGCGCCTCGGGGGAGTCCAACAGCTTGGCGGCCTGGGCCGCGCCGTGGACCTGCACCCCGTAGGCCGAAAGCGCCAGGCCGTCCAGGGAGGCGGTCTGGGCCTTGAGGTCCGCGGTCAGGCTCCCGGCCTGGGCCGTGTTCTCGGCCCGGCCGCCGGGCACGGCCTTGCCCTGGGCCGTGAGGGCCAGGTTCAG
>JBFWIY010000448.1:0-3082 GCA_050255855.1 Desulfovibrionaceae bacterium | reverse complement strand
CGACAAATCGTAATACAACCCCGTCAGCACAGTCAGGTGGACGATCCGATCATGAGACTCAACGAGATCCTGCGGGGCATGGCCAAGACGCCGGTGATGATCATCGGCGACATCATGCTCGACCATTACGTGTTCGGCAGCGTGGAGCGCATCTCGCCCGAGGCCCCGGTGCCCGTGGTCACCGTGGAGCAGGAGCGCTACGTGTTGGGCGGCGCGGGCAACGTGGCCCGCAACATCGCGGCCCTGCAGGGCGAGCCCCTGCTGGTGGCCGTGCGCGGCGAGGACGCCGAGGGCGAGGTCCTGGAGCGGCTCTGCCGGGAGAGCGGCATCGGCGTCTCCCTGCTGGCCGACGATTCGCGCCGCACCACCCTCAAGACCCGCATCGTGGCCCATCAGCAGCAGGTGGTGCGCGTGGACCACGAGAGCACGAGCGAGCTTTCGGACGAGCTGCTGGACGGCCTGTTCGGGCGCGTGGCCGAGCGGCTGGACGGGGTGCGGGCGGTGGTGGTGAGCGACTACGGCAAGGGCCTGGTGAGCCGCAGGTTCATGGACCGGCTGCTGGCCCTGGCGCGGTCGCGCCCCGAGCCGCCCATGATCCTGGTGGACCCCAAGACCCGCAACGCGGGCTGCTACACCGGGGTGGACATGCTCACGCCCAACACCAAGGAGGCCGCGGAGCTGGCCGGGTTCCACGCCACGGGCTTCGACGGCATCATCCGCATGGGCCGGGCCATCTTCGAGCGCCTGGGCTGCCGCCACCTGCTCATCACCCTGGGGGCCGGGGGCATGGCCCTGTTCGAGTCCCCGTCCCGGGCCTACCACATCCCCACCTTCGCCCAGACGGTGTTCGACGTCACGGGCGCGGGGGACACGGTCATCGCCACGGTGGCCCAGGCCGTGAGCGCCGGGGCCGGGCTGCTGGACGCCTGCACCCTGGCCAACTACGCCGCGGGCATCGTGGTGGGCCAGGTGGGCGCGGCCACGGCCTCGCCCCAGGACATGACGCGGGTCATGGGCGAGCTGCCCGGCCCGGACATCCGGCCCCTCAACGTGGCCGGGGAGTAGCGGCCGCGCCGCGCGCCGGGCGGACCCGGCGGGACGGGGCCCCGGTCGCCGCAAGGCGGCCGGGGCCCCGCTGCGTTTGCATGAGCGCGGGTGATCGCCGCCCCACGCCCCGCCCCCGGGCCGCCCGGGGCCAGGGCGGCGCGTCTGTTGCGGTCTATCGCAATCCAGCCCTGCCCCGGGCGGGGGGCAGCGCGCGGGGGACAGGTGAGAGCAGGGCGCATCGTGGAATCCCCGGGGATCGAGACCGGGCGGACCAGGCATTGAGGAACATTGCGGAGGGTGGATTTTTCCCGGCCCCGTCCGGCCCGGCGGCCCGGGCGGCCCGGGGGCCGTCCGGGGGTGGTTCCCGGGTCGGGCGCTCACGGGCGCTCACGCCCCGGGCGGTTCCGGAAGGGCGGCAGGCCGGGCCCGGTGCGGGGCGGCGGGGGCGGGGATGGCTGGCGTCGGGGCCGGGCCGGGGCAGAGCGGGGAGGACGCGCGGCGGGCCGGGGCGGCGCGGGGGCCATTGCCGGGAAGCCTTGCGGTTCGCGGCTTGGTTGCCGATGACCGGGGCGGTCCGGAACCCCGGTGTGACCGGGAATCGGCGACCCGGGCCCAGCTGACCGGCTGGATGGACGGCCGGAGCGGGGTCCGGATCGGGCTTGGATCAGGGGCGCGGAGCGCCAACCGCCCCGGGTATCGGGGGAGGGCAAGCGGGCGGCCCTGATCGTAGCGGGGCCGGGTGGCGAGGCCGGGCCGGGCAGGATCACGGGCGCTCACGGCCCGGCGCGACCGCTTCGCGGCGCAGACGCCAGCCCGTTTTAAGCTCGGCCCGGGAGGGATCCGGACCGTTGCGGACAACTGCGGAGCCGCCCCAGGCGCAGCTTCGGCCAAGGGGCGGATGGCCCGGGAAATCCCGTCCCGCCGCGCCCCGGGACGGACGCCTTGGCGTTTTCATATCCACATTGAATCAAATGCGTTTAAAAAAATCCTCGGCCGCTCTTCCCGGCGGAGTTCTCCCGGCGCGCCGCAGCCGAGCGGGCCGCAGCGCGCGGCTGCGGATGCCCATTGTCCAAGATTGCGGAATTCCGCCGGGGCGGCCCCCCGCCCCGGGGCTCGGCGGGTCTTGCTGGCGATCCGGGCGGCCCGCCCCGCCCCGGCGTGCGCTCTCCCCGCCACCCGTCCGAACCGGCGATCACGGGCGCTCACGCCCCGCCCCGCCTCCGGCCCGGGCTACGGCGGGCCAGGGGAGGGGGGGCGGGGGCGAGGCGGTCGGCGGCCGCGATCCCGCCCCACCCCTGTTCCCCCTCGCCCTCCGCCCTTCGCCCGGGAACCCTTGCCCGGCGCGGGTTGGTTGCCGATCAAGTGGAGATCGGAACGCCCGCGCGGAGGGGCGCGCCAGGGGAATCGGCCCGCCGAAGCCGGAAGTCCGCCCGCCCCGGGCGGGCGCAGCGCCTCTCAGGCGAGCCGTGCCCCCGCAGGGGGGCCCCGGCCGGGGAGCATCGTGTCCGAGTGGGCTTGGGGCTCGACCACGCAACCGCGGCGTGGCGGGCCGCAACAGGAACGCATCCCCTCCGGTGCGACCGGCCGTTTCTCCCCTCCGCCAGGGAAGCGGCGGACCGGGTGGACAACGCCCCCGCGCGGGGGGGGGCAGGCGGGTGCGAACCATCCGAGCGCGGTGCATACAGTGCAACGCCCCCGCGCGTGGGGGCAGGCGTTTCCACGGCCTGGGATATGGCCGATTCCTGGGCGGCAACGCCCCGCGGGGGGCAGGCGTTTCTCCCCCGTCCGGGGCCGTCCGGGTGACGACGTCCCCGCGCGTCCGGGGGGATCCGGATTCGACTCGGGCTCCGGCCCCGTCGCAACGCCCCCCCCGCGCGACGGACCGTTTACGGCGGAGGGCCATACCGTTACGCAACGTCCCCGCAGCTGGCGGGGGCGGCAGGGGAAGAGGCGTAAGCCCCTTCGGCTCCCATCGGGCTTCGGCCTCGCCCCGTCCGGCGGGGGCGGGGATGCCAGGCCGTGAAACGATTCCGCC
>JBFWIY010000447.1:0-3084 GCA_050255855.1 Desulfovibrionaceae bacterium | reverse complement strand
GGGACCCGGTGTACATGGACGTGCCGGTGGTGGACGAGACGCGCTGCACGGGCTGCCGGGCGTGTTCGGAGATGTGCCAGTTCAAGGCCATTGCGGTGCTGGCGGGCAAGGCCATGGTCTTTGCCGAGATGTGCCACGGCTGCGGCGGCTGCCTGGCGGTCTGCCCGGAGCAGGCCCTGTTCCATGGCCGCCGGGAGCTGGGCGAGGTGGAGCTGGGCCGCAGCGGGGAGGTCCCCGTGGTTACGGGCCGGTTGCGGGTGGGCGAGGCCATGAGCCCGCCGCTCATCCGCGCCGCCCGGGCCCGGCTGCGCGCCGTGCGGGCCGGACGGAGCTTTGATGACGATCCGTCATACGATTCCGGCGACGATCTGAAAAAAGAGCGGTCGGGCCAGGAGTTGGGCCAGGGATTGGAACCGGCCCCGGACGCGATCATGCCCCCGATCATGGACGCCGTCGTGGACGCCCCTCCGGGCGTGAGCTGCCCGGCGGTGAACGCGGTGCAGGACGCGGACGTGATCCTGCTGGTGGCCGAGCCCACGCCCTTCGGGCTGCACGACTTCGCCCTGGCCTGGGAGGCGTTCAAGCCCCTGGGGCGGCCCGTGGCCGTGGCGGTGAACCGGGCCGGGCTGGGCGACGGCGAGCTCAAGGCCTTTTGCGCGCGCCAGGGCCTGCCGGTGCTGGCGGAGATTCCCTTTGACCGGGCCATCGCCCGGGCCTATTCCGAAGGCCGGGTGATCTCCGAGCTGGGCGGGGAGCTGCGGCGGACCTTCGAGAATCTGCGCGACGGGCTGCGCGCCCTGCACGGGGAGGTGCGGCATGACTGACGGCGCGAAAGGTTCGGCCGAACCCCGGGAGCTGGTGGTCATCAGCGGCAAGGGGGGCACGGGCAAGACGAGCATCACCGCGGCCCTGGCCCATCTGGCCGCGCAGGACGCGGCCGCGGGCGCGGGCCCGGCGGCGGTGCTCTGCGACCTGGACGTGGACGCCCCGGACCTGCACATCCTGCTCGACCCCAAGCCGGAGCATGAAGAGGACTTCGTGTCCGGCCACGAGGCGGTCATCGACTCCGAGGCCTGCACGGGCTGCGGGGAGTGCGCCGCGCGCTGCCGGTTCGAGGCGGTGCGGGAGGCGGACGACGGGGTCTACGCCATCGACCCCCTGCGCTGCGAGGGCTGCAAGGTGTGCGTGACCTTCTGCCCGGTGGGGGCGGTGGATTTCACGCCGCGCCGCTGCGGCATGTGGTGGCGCTCCCGGACGCGCTTCGGGGCCATGGTCCACGCCCGGCTCTTTCCCGGGGAGGAGAACTCCGGCCGTCTGGTGACCCTCATCAAGCGCGAGGCGCGGGACCTGGCCAAGGCCGGGGGGCAGGGGATCATCCTCTGCGACGGCGCGCCGGGCATCGGCTGCCCGGTCATCAGTTCGCTGGCCGGGGCGCATCGGGTGCTCATCGTCACCGAGCCCACGCTCTCGGGCCTGCACGACCTGGAGCGCGTGGCCGGGCTGTGCGCGCATTTCCGCATCCCGGTGTCCGTGCTGGTGAACCGTTGCGACATCAACGAGGAGCTCACCGACCGGGTGCGGGCCCTGTGCCGCGAGCACGGCTGGGACCTGGCCGGGGGCATTCCCCTGGACCCGGCGGTGGTGCGGGCGCAGGTGGAGCGGCGAGCCATCACCGAAGGGGACGCCCCGGAGGCGGCGGCGGAGCTGCGGCGGGTCTGGGACCGGCTGCGGCAGGCCCTGGACCCGGCGGCCGGAACGGGCCCCGCAAGCTGAATCATTCATCAAGGAGTCGGAGCATGAGCGTCACGCGGATCGCCGTTCCCTCGGAGCGGCCGGGCGGGCTGGAGGCCCGCGTCAGCACCCATTTCGGGCATTGCGAGGTGTACACCCTGGTGGACGTGGAGGACGGGCTCATCACCCATGTGGAGTCCCTGGCCAATCCGCCCCACGAGCAGGGGGGCTGCATGGAGCCGGTGGACCGGCTGGTGGGGCACGGGGTGAGCGTGCTGGTGAGCGGCGGCATGGGCCTGCGGCCCCTGTCCGGGTTCGCCCAGGCGGGCATCCGGGTCTACAACGGCCAAGGCGTGGTGGACGTGGACGAGGCCGTGCACGCCCTGGTGGCCGGGAGGCTGCCGGCTTTCGCCCAGGAGGCCGCCTGCGGCGGCGAGGGCGGCGGGCGCTGAGGCCCGGCCGCGGCGCGACGGGGCGCGGCCCCGCAGCGGAAGGCCCCCCGGACCGAATCGGTCCGGGGGGCCTTCTGGCGTCCGGCGGCTAGTGCAGGCCGAAGGGGCCGATGAGCAGGCCGGGCGCCGGGGCGAAGGCCTGGCCGTAGATCCAGCCCACCACGATGACGGCGAGCAGCACGGTGGGGCTGAGGATGACGGTGTAGCGGGTGCTGGCGTGCAGCACGTCCACCAGGTAGCCGCTGATGAGCAGGAGCATGATGCAGAAGGCGTAGAAGAAGAGCAGGGCCAGGATCCAGCCGGAGAAGATGTGCAGCCAGGCGATGGCCAGGAAGGCGGCCATGGGGAAGAGGGTGACGCCGCAGGAGAAGAGCGCCCCGGCCGGGGTGACGGTCTGCTCGTGCAGGCGGCCCAGGAGCAGGAAGCTGCCCGCCAGGGCCGCGGCCAGCACCGCGCCCAGGCCCAGGACGGCCAGGTGGTTCCCGAAGCCGCCGCCCATGTTGCAGAGGTAGAAGAAGAGGATGAACAGGGCGGTGAAGAAGCTGCCCGCCATGAGGGAGCCCTGCTCGCCCAGGGCGCGCATGGCCTTGCCCTGGCCGCCCATGGGGTCGGTGAAGACCACGGTGGCGGCCTGGAAGGCGGTCATGGCCGCCTCGCGGGTGACGTCGAAGGCCTCCTTGGCGGCCTCGCGCGAGGCCTCGTAGGCCTTCTTGCCCGCCTCGCGGGCGGCGTCGCGGGCGTTGTCGGAGTCGAACACGGCCCCGGGGCGGCCCAGGGAGGAGGGGCCAGCGTCGGCGGAGGTGGAGCCGTTTTCCGGCGGGTCGGTGTCCGGGGTTTCGGGTTCGGGGGCCGTGGGGTCGGGGTTGTGGTCGCTCATGGGGAGCCACCCGTTGCGGTAGGT
>JBFWIY010000446.1:0-3088 GCA_050255855.1 Desulfovibrionaceae bacterium | reverse complement strand
CGCCGCCGAAGAAGTCGTTCTCCACCGTGAGGCTAATGGTCTGGCTGGTGTTCACGGACAGGGGCGGCTCGGCCTCGGCGGAATCGGCGGCCGGGGCGGTGTCGTCGGCGGGACGGGCGGGGGTCAGGGCGTCGGCGACGTCGGCGGCGACGCCGGCGGGCAGGTCGGCGGGCAGGTCGGCGTCTGGGCCGGACGCGGCCCGGTCCTGGGCCCGGGCCGGGACGGCCGCCAGCAGCAGGACGGCCAGCAGGGCCAGCAGGGCCGGGAGCCGGAGGGCGGGGCGGGTCATGCGCCGGTCCTCCCGGCGCGGTCGGCCCGGCGGCGGCGCAGGAGCCCCGCGGCCAGGACCAGACAGGCCGCGGCGGGCGCGGCCAGGGTCAGGACGGCGGCGGCCCCCTGCCCCCCGGTCAGGCTGTCCGCCGCGCCCGCGGCCAGGGTCAGGGCCAGCACGGTCAGCCCGGCGGCGGCCAGCCAGGGCCCGGGTCCGCGCCGGAACCACACGCACCCGGCGGTCACGGCCAGGGAGGCCGCGGTGTCGCCCGCCAGCAGGGCCAGGGCCCGGGACCGCGCCCCGGGGCCGTAGCCGTCCACCACGGCGGTCAGGCCCGGGTCTCCCTGCAGGAGCCCGACGAGGCCGAAACCGAAGAAAACCAGTCCGGTGAGTCCGGCCAGGATGCCGAGGTGGTGGATCAGGGATCGTTGGGCCATGGGTCCTCCGCCGGGGGGGCCGGCTCCGCCGTTCTAGGCCAAGGCCGGGGGGACTGTAAAGCGCCCCTAGCGACCAGAATCAAAGGAAAATGGTTGAAGGCGGACCGCGGATAGAATAGTATGGGTTAGATTTTCCCCGTTGCCTTTTTTCGGCCGTTCGGCTAACATGTAAGCTAGAGAGGGCACGGGGAAGCAAATGCGGAGTAAAATCGCATGGCTGACCCGATCGGGCACGTAACGATATTGTACGGCGAGGCCACGGCCACGCTGGATGGTGAAGTGCGTCACCTGGTCAAGGGTGATGCGGTCTTCGAGAACGAGACCATCGCCACCGGCGGGGACAAGTCGTCCCTCGAAATCCACTTCCTCGACAACACCGTCCTGAGCCAGGGTCCCAATTCGAACCTGGTGCTGGACGAGTACGTCTACGACCCGAGCACCGGCGCGGGCAAGGCCGTCCTGGAGATGACCCAGGGCACCTTCCGCTCGGTCACCGGCGCCATCGTGGACAACAACCCCGAGGCCTTCGAGCTCAAGAGTCCGCTGGCCACCATCGGCATCCGCGGCACCACCACGGCCCACAACATCCCGGGGGACGGCAGCCCCGAGCAGCACCTGGTGCTGGTCTACGACGGCAAGCCCGTGTTCGTCGTGCCCATCGGGGGCGGCGAGTTCCGGCTCATCTCCGAGTCCGGCGCCAAGGTGGAGATCTCCTCCCTGGCCACCAGCAACGTCCAGATCATGACCCAGGCCGAATGGCAGTACTACCAGCAGTACGCCAGCCAGAACCTGGGCGACACCCCGCCCGAGTACGGGTCCCCGGAGGAGATCCTCCAGCAGAACCCGGACCTGGGCAATCCGGTCACCGAGGGCCAGCTCCAGGAAGGCCAGCAGGGCGAGCACCAGGGCGACGAGGGCCAGGGCGGCGAGGGCAACGCCGGCAACGGCGGCGAGGGCGGCGAAGAGGGCGAAGGCGGCGAGGGCGACGACGGCGGCAATCAGGGTCAGGAGAACCAGGGCGACCAGAACCAGGGCGAGCAGAATCAGGGCGAGCAGAATCAGGGCGACGGGGAGCAGGGCGACCAGAATCAGGGCGAGCAGGGGCAGGGCGACCAGAATCAGGGCCAGGAGGGCCAGGACCTGTCCGGCCGGGACGAGAGCATTCTGGAGCTCGGCACCCGCGTGGAGCTGGGACTCACGGGCGGCTCGGAGGGCGACACCCTGGGCACCATCACCCTGCCCGGCGGCAGCACCATTTCCGGCTCCATCACCGACGCGGCGGCGGCCCTGTTGGCCGAACTCCTGAACCAGCAGAACCAGGAGCAGGGGGAGAACAACGACGAGGACATCCTCAACACCGGCGGAACCGGCGGCACCGACACCACCGGCTCCGGCACGCAGGACATGGACTTCCAGCCCACCACGGGCCAGACCTACACCCTGAGCGGCAGCGGTCATGTGGGCACCGTGGTCCTGCAGACCCCGTCCTCCTCGGGGTCGGTGTACGTGACCCCGGTGGACACCGCGGTGGGCACAGGGCAGGCGCTCACTGTCGACGCCTCGTCCTTCACGTCCGGCCAGCAGCTCGTGTTCAACGGCAGCAGCGAGACGGACGGCTATTTCGAGGTCATCGGCGGGGCCGGTTCGGACTCGGTCTCCGGGTCCAACCACAACACCGCGGGCGACACCCTGTCCGGCGGGGCCGGGGACGACACCCTCATCGGCATGGGCGGCAACGACGAGATCAGCGGCGGCGACGGCGACGATCTCCTCTACGGCGACGCCGCGGACGGCGTCGCGGTGCAGGGCTCCACCGACGACACCATCTCCGGCGACGCGGGCGACGACACGGTCTACGCCGGCACCGGGGACGACCTGGTCTACGGCGGCACCGGCGACGACCTCCTGGTGGGCGGGGCCGGGGCGGACCTCATCAACGGCAACTGCGACAACGACACCATCTACGGCGACGCCCTGGACGGCTCCTCCACCGCCCAGGACAACGACGACACCATCTACGGCGGCGCGGGCGACGACGCCATCTACGCCGGCACCGGGGACGACCTGGTCTACGGCGAGGACGGGAACGACTCCATCCAGGGCCAGGACGGCGACGACGCACTCGCCGGCGGCGCGGGCGACGACACCGTCGAGGGCGGCGCGGGCGACGACGTCATCTCCGGCGGCGCGGGCGCGGACGTCCTGCTCGGCGGCGAAGAGGGCGACGACGGCGACACCCTGGACTATTCCGCGGACACCGTGGGCGTGAACGTCATGCTGGGCGAGATGCAGCAGGCCACGGGCGACGCGGGCTCCGACGCCGACGGCGACTTCATTTCCGGGTTCGAGTTCGTCATCGGCGGCTCGGGGTCCGACGGCT
>JBFWIY010000445.1:0-3093 GCA_050255855.1 Desulfovibrionaceae bacterium | reverse complement strand
AATCCCGTGCAAGCCGGGAGCGGACCCGCCGCCGTAAGTTCCATGAACCCGCCCTCCTCGCGCGCCACTGGGGTGACCTGGGAAGGCCGAGGGCCGGGGGAACGAGCCGGAAGACCTGCCCGGAGCCCCGCCAGAGCGGGGTCACGCCGCGCACGGGCATCATGCAGCGGCCCTGTAGGGGACAATACGGAATCCCTTTCGGCATTATGCCGGAAGGGATTTTTTATTGCACACTATATAACCACCGCTCCCCGAGCAAGAACAGCGGTAAAATACGACAACAAACTGATATCAATATGATCTTTTCCGTGATCTCCACCCTCCTCCCCGTCCGACCCCGCCGCGGCGGCGACGCCCGCTAGGCCCGCAGGATCAACGCATGTCCCGGCCCGCCCCCGTCCCCTCGCCGCCCCCGGAAGCGGCCATGTCCCCTGCCCGGAAACGGGCGCAAGGCCGGACCGCCTGGGCCGTGGGGCTGCTGGTCCTGGCCAGCCTGGCCTCCCTGCCCCTGGCCGGGCTGTTCGGGGCCTGGGACGTACCCCCGGGCCAGGCCCTGGACTGCATGGCCGCGGCCGCGCTCCGCGCCCTGAGCGGGCTCACCGGGCACGCCGCCCCGACGGACCCGGCCCTGGCCACCCTGACCACGGTGGTGGTGGACCTGCGCCTGGGCCGGGCCTGCCTGGCCTGGACCCTGGGAGCCGGGCTGGCCCTGAGTGGGGCCACGTTCCAGGGCATCCTGCGCAACCCCCTGGCCGACCCCTTCACCCTGGGCGTGTCCAGCGGCGCGGCCTTTGGCGCGGCCCTGGCCATCACCCTGGGCCTGGCCGGGCTGGGCGGTCTGGGCGGCCTGGGCTGGCTGCCCCCGGCCGGACTGGCCGGGGCGCTGGCCTCCCTGGGCGCGGTGCTGCTGCTGGCCCGGCTGGGCGGCCGCCTGCGGCGCGAGACCCTGGTGCTGGCGGGCATCGTCACGGCCACCTTTCTCTCGGCGGGCATCTCGCTGGTGAAAAGCCTCAACGAAGAGTCCGTGGCCGCCATCGTGTTCTGGATCATGGGCAGCCTGCAGGGCCGGGGCTGGCTGGAGCTGGCCCTGTACGCCCCCTACTTCCTGGTGGGCGCGGGCGTCATCCTGCTCCATGGCCGGGAGCTGGACCTGCTCTCCCTGGGCAGCCGCCAGGCCGTGCAGCTCGGGCTCAACGCCGGACGCACCCGGCTGCTCCTGCTCACGGCGGCCAGCGTCATGGCCGGAGCGGCCGTGGCCGTGAGCGGGGTCATCGGCTTCGTGGGCCTGGTGGTGCCGCACATGGTGCGCCTGGTGGCCGGGCCGGAGCACCGCCGCCTGCTGCCCCTGAGCGCCCTGGGCGGCGGGCTGCTCCTGGTCTGGGCCGACGTGCTCTCGCGCACCATGCTGCCCCACGGCGCGGAGCTGCCCGTGGGCGTGCTCACGGCGCTGCTGGGCGGGCCGTTCTTCTGCCTGCTCCTGCGCCGCCGCCGGGAGGACGCCGTATGATCGAGCTGCGCGACGTACACGCCGGATACGGCCGCCGGGAGGTGCTGTGCGGGGTGGACCTGCGCCTGGCCCCCGGGGAGTTCGTGGGCCTGCTCGGGCCCAATGGCAGCGGCAAGACCACCCTGCTCCTCACCCTGTGCCGGGTGCTGCCCTGCCGGTCCGGGCGCATCGCCGTGCACGGCAGGGACATTCATAGCCTTCAATTGAAAACACTGGCGACCTACATCGCCAGCGTTCCCCAACGGTTTGGAATCCCCGACGGGCTGCCCGTGCGCTCACTGGTGCTCATGGGCCGCTACGCCCACCTGGACTTCCTGGCCGGATACGGCCCAGAGGACGAGGCCGCGGCCGACCAGGCCCTGCGCGAGGCCGGGGTGGCGGACCTGGCCGACCGCCGGGCCGGGGAGCTCTCGGGCGGGGAGCTCCAGCGCGTGCTCCTGGCCCGGGCCCTGGCCCAGCAGACCCCGGCCCTGCTCCTGGACGAGGCCGTGGCCAACCTGGACGTGGCCGCGCGGGTCCAGGTCTGCGACCGCCTGGCCGCCCAGGCCGCGCGCGGCGTCACCATCCTGGCCGCCCTGCACGACATCAACCTGGCCGCCCAGTACTGCGGGCGGTTGGTCTTTCTCAAGCACGGCCGCGTGGCCGTGGACGGCCCCACCGAGGCCGTGTTCACCTCCGAAATCCTGCGAGATATCTATGAAACCGAAATCGTGGTCGCGCCCCATCCCGTCACCGGCCGCCCCCAGGCGCATGTGGTGCCGGGCGGTGCTGGTGCTGCTGGCGGCCCTGCTCTGGGCCACGGCGGGCGCTGAGGCCCAGACGCCCGACGCCTCTGTCCCGGCCGCCGCCGTGACCATCACCGACGACCTGGGCCGCACCGTGCGCCTGGAGCGCCCGGCCGGTCGGGTGGTGGCCCTGTACGGGGCCTTCAACGAGCTGCTGGCCGCCCTGGGCCGGGAGGACGTCATCGCCGCCCGCACCAAGGCCGACACCCTGCCCCCCTCCATCCTGGACAAACCGCTGGTGGGCACGCACATGCGGCCCAATCTGGAGATCATCACGGCGCTCAAGCCCGACCTGGTGCTCCAGATGGGCGGCCGGGCCGAGGCGGCCCAGAGCGTGGCCGACCTGGAGCGCCTGGGTATCCCGGCGGCCCTGTTCGCCCCCGACGATTTCGAGAGCCTGTTCACGGTGTTCGAGCGCGTGGGCGTCCTGGTGGGGGCCGAGGCGGCGGCCCGGGAGCTCGTGGCCGCCCAGCGCGCCCGGCTGGACGCCGTGGCCCAGGCCGTGGCGGGCGCGCCCCGCCCCGGCGTGGCCTTCGAGACCCGCTACCCCAACCTGCTCTGCGCGGGCCAAGGCTCCATGACCAGCGGGATCATCGCCCGCGCCGGGGGCGAGAACGTCGTCACCGCGCCGGACAAGCTGGTGCGCCTGGGCGAGGAGGAGCTGCTGCGCCTGGACCCGGACGTGTACCTGGTGCAGCGCGGGCCCATGAACCCCGCGCCATCGGCCCCGGCGGACCGCCCCCACTTCGCCGGTCTGCGCGCGGTGCGCGACGGCCGCGTGCTGCTGGTGGACGAGGCCCT
>JBFWIY010000444.1:0-3107 GCA_050255855.1 Desulfovibrionaceae bacterium | reverse complement strand
CTTGAGCAGGCAGTTGAAGCGCTGGCGGCCCCGGAGCATGGCCAGGGGCGCGGGCACCGGCCCCAGGGCGCGCACCCCGGCCGGGGCGCAGCGCTCGCGCAGCAGCCGGGCGGCCTGGGCCATGCGTCCGGGCCCGGGCTCCCACCCGGCCGGGAAGCTCAGGCGCACCAGGCCGAGCTTGACGAAGGGCGGATAGCCGAAGCGGCGACGGGACTCGATCTCCTGGCGATAGAACCCTTCGTAGTCCCCGTGGATGACGAAATTCCAGAAGGCGTGCCCGGGGTTGCGGGTCTGGATGACCACCCGGCCGGGCCGCCCGCCCCGTCCGGCCCGGCCCGAGACCTGGACCAGAAGCTGGAAGCTGCGCTCGGCCGCCCGGTAGTCCGGCAGGTTCAGGCCCAGGTCCCCGTCCGTCACCAGGGCCAGGGTGACGCGCGGGAAATGGTGGCCCTTGGAGAGCATCTGGGTGCCCACCAGGACCTGGGCCTCGCCCCGGCCGAAGGCGGCCAGGATCTCCTCCAGCCGCTCCTGGCGGCGGGTGGTGTCGCGGTCCAGGCGCAGGACCCCCGCCTCGCGGGGCACGCGCTTGCGCAGAAACTCCTCCAGCCGCTCGGTGCCCTCGCCCATGGGCAGGAAATTGGCCCCGCCGCAGCCCGGGCAGATCATGGGGTAGCCCCAGCTCTTGCCGCAGTAGTGGCAGACCAGGCGCTCCCGGGCCTTGTGGTAGGTCATGGCCACGTCGCACTCCGGGCAGCGCACCACCTGGCCGCAGTCCAGGCAGTACATGAGGGGGGAGTAGCCGCGGCGGTTGAGCAGGATCACGGCCTGGTCCCCGGCGGCCAGGGTCTGGTCCAGGGCCTCCAGGGCGGCCGGTCCGAAGGGGGCGTCGTGGCCCTTGAGCCCGGAGATGTCGGCCAGGGTCACGTCCGGCAGGGTCCCGCCGCCCACCCGGCCGGTGAGCCGCACCAGGGGCAGCCCGCCCGAGACCGCGGCGTGGTAGGTCTTGAGGTCCGGGGTGGCCGAGCCGAGCACCAGCAGCCCGCCCGCGCCCTTGGCCAGGACCCAGGCCACCTCCTTGGCCTGATAGGCCAGGCGGTCCTCCTGCTTGAAGCTCTCGTCGTGCTCCTCGTCCACCACCACCAGGCCGGGGTCGCGCAGGGGCGCGAACAGGGCCGAGCGCGTGCCCACCAGAAGCATGGGCTCCCGGGCCCGGGCCAGGCGCTCGAAGGCGGCCTCGCGCCGGGCCGGGCTCTGGTAGCCGTGGTAGAGCACGGCCGCCCGCTCCGGAAAGCGCCGCCGCACCGCGCCGAACAGGGCGCAGGCCAGGGCCACCTCCGGGGCCAGCAGGAGCACGTCGCGCCCGGCCTCCAGGCAGCGCCGGGCCAGCTCCAGGTACACGTGGGTCTTGCCGCTGCCCGTAACGCCGTGCACCAGGGCCGTGGCGAAGGTGCGGGCGTCCAGGAGCGGGGTCAGGGCCGCCAGGGCGGCCTGCTGCTCCGGGCTGGACTCGAAGGCCGCCTCGGGCTCGGGCTCGGCGCAGGCCAGGTCGTCGCCCGGCGCGGCCGGGGGCTCGCCCAGGGCCACCAGCCCGGCCGCGCCCAGCCGCCGGACGACCTCGGCCAGGCCGGGCCCCAGCTCGCGCCGCAGGGTCGCCAGGGGCTGCGGACCGCCCGCCAGCAGGCGCTCCAGCACGGCGACCTGGCGCAGGGCGTTGGGCCGCACCGGCCAGGGCGGGTCCTTGGTCAGGCGCAGCCAGGCCTCCCGGGTGCGCTCGGCCTCCAGGCGGATGGGGCGCATGGCCCCCTGCTCCCAGGCGCGGCGCAGGCGGGAGCGGTCGCCCTCGTGGAATTTGGCGATGTCGCGCGGGGTGAGGCGGCGGGGAAAGCCCTCGGCCGCCACCTCGAAGCGCAGGGAGGCGCTGCGCAGGCCCGCCGGGAGCGCCAGGGCCAGAATGCGCCCGAGCGGGGCCATCTGCCGCCCGGCCAGGCTGGCGGCCACCTCCAGACGGACGGCGTCCAGCACGGGCTCGCGCTCCAGGGGCCAGAGCAGGGCCCGGGGCGTCACCCCCTCGGGGGCGGCCTCGGCCCGCTCCAGCACCAGGCCCACGTGCAGCCGGTTGCGCACGGGCGCCAGCACGCGCAGCCCCGGCGCAAGCTCGGGGAGCCAGCCGGGGCGCTCGTAGGTCAGCGTGGTATAGGGCGGGGCCGTCAGGGCCACCTGCCAGAGTTCGCTCATGGCCGTGCGGGGCGCGGCCCGGGACGGCCGCCGGACGACGGGGTCAGCGCCGGCGCGGCAGCAGCAGCCGCATGCGCTCCACCAGGTCGTCGTGCAGGTCCTCGTCCTGCAGGGCGAAATAGATGTTGGCCGTGAGGTATTCCACCCAGTCCCCGGCGTCGAAGCGCTGGCCGCGCATCTTCACCGCCAGGAGCTTGCCCTGGTCGGCCAGGCCCTGCAGGGCGTCGGTGAGCTGGATCTCGCCGCCCACCCCGGCCTGCTGCTTCTCCAGAATGTCGAAGATCTCGGGCAGCAGCACATAGCGGCCGATGATGGCCAGACGCGACGGGGCGTCCTGCTTCTTGGGCTTCTCCACCAGGCGGTGGACCTTGTACACCCCGGGGCCGTACTCCACGCCGTCGATGATGCCGTAGCGGCTCACCTTGTCCTCGGGGACCTCGATGACGCCCACCACGGCGGCGTTGTTGCTGTGGGCCACCTCGATGAGCTGGCCCAGGCCCGAACCGCGGCCGAAGAGCAGGTCGTCGCCGAGCATGACGGCGAAGGGCTCGTGCTGGCAGGCCTCGCGGGCGCAGAGCACGGCGTGGCCCAGGCCGAGCTGGTGCTTCTGGCGGATGGACACGAAGTCCACCATCTCCGCCACCTGGCGCACCTCGTTCAGGAGCTCGGTCTTGCCCGCGTCGCGCAGCACGTCCTCCAGCAGCAGGTTGTGGTCGAAATGGTCCTCGATGACCCGCTTGGTCTGGTTGGTGATGAACACCACGCTGGAGATGCCGGCCTCCATGGCCTCCTCCACCACGTACTGCACGATGGGCTTGCGGTAGATGGGGAGCATCTCCTTGGGCACGTTCTTGGTGGCGGGCAGCGAGCGG
>JBFWIY010000443.1:0-3110 GCA_050255855.1 Desulfovibrionaceae bacterium | reverse complement strand
AGTTCCGCTCCCTGTTCCTGGAGAAGACCGTGGCCGAGATCGAGGCCAAGCGCGCCCAGGGCCAGCCCCTGGTCCCCAACATCAAGGAGGGCGCCACGGCCCCCTGGGACGCGGACGACGACAACGCCACCAGCGAGGAACCGTAGCCGCCGCCCCGCCGGGGCTTCGGGACGGCCGCGGCTGCGGGCGAATTCCCGCGCCTCCGGCCGCTGGCATGCCCGGCCCAAAAGGCCTGAAGGCCGGGGCTGGGGGGCGCTCCGCGACGAGATTGGGGACGGGGATCGCCGGGGGCGGCCCCTGGCGGCCCGCCCCGGACGTTCGTTCCCCTGCATCCCGCGTCGTCCCCCGGTTGCCTTCCCCCGGCCCGCCTCGCCCGCCCCTCCTTGCCAACCCGGCCTGAATGGTTAGAATCCGGGGCATGAGCCGACACGACACCGAACGCCGCGTCATCCGCATCGAGGGGGCGCGGCATCATAATCTCAAGAACCTGACCCTGGAGATCCCGCGCGACGAGCTGGTGGTGGTGTGCGGGCCGTCCGGGTCGGGCAAGTCCACGCTGGCCTTCGACATCGTGTATGCCGAGGGGCAGCGCCGCTACGTGGAGTCCCTGTCCGCCTATGCCCGGCAGTTCCTGCCGCAGATGGACAAGCCCCAGGTGGACAAGGTGGAGGGCCTGACCCCGGCCATCAGCCTGGAGCAGCAGACCGCCACGCGCAACCCGCGCTCCACCGTGGGCACCGTCACCGAGGTGTACGACTTTTTGCGGGTGTTTTTCGCGCGGCTGGGGCGGTTCCACTGCCCGGGGTGCGGGCGGCCCATCGAGGCGCGCACGCCGGACGGCATTGTGGACGAGATCCTGGAGCTGCCCGAGGGGACCAAGTTCCTGATCCTGGCCCCGCTGGCGGAGCAGAAGAAGGGCGCGCACAAGGACCTGTTCGGCAAGCTGATGCGCGAGGGGTTCGTGCGGGCGCGGGTGGACGGGGAGATCGTCGGCCTGGCCGAGGCCCCGGAGCTGGACAAGAAGCGCCGCCACACCGTGGAGCTGGTGGTGGACCGCCTGGTCATGAAGCCGGACGTGCGCAAGCGCCTGGGCGACTCCGTGGAGCTGGCCCTGCGCAAGGGGGACGGCAGCCTGATCCTGAGCGTGGTGGGCCCCAAAAACGAGGAGCGGCTCATGAGCACGCTCTCGTCGTGCCCGGACTGCCGCATCGACATGCCCAAGCTCAGCCCGCAGCTGTTCTCCTTCAACAGTCCGCAGGGGGCGTGCCCGGCCTGTTCGGGCATCGGCCAGGTGGAGTATTTCGAGCCGGACCTGCTGGCCCCCAACAAGGGGCTCTCCCTGTCGGGCGGGGCGGTCATCCCCTGGAAGAATCCGCGGGTCTTCGCCCGGCACCGCGAGGGCCTGGAGCGTCTGGGCCGGGCGCTCAAGTTCGGGCTGGACCGGCCGGTGGGGCAGTTGCCGCCCGAGGCCTGGGACGCCCTGTTCCACGGGCATGCGGCCACGGGCTGGCCCGGGGTGGTGCCGCTGCTGGAGCAGGGCGAGAGCTTCGGGCCCATCTGGCGGGACGAGCTGGCGCGGTTCCGCCAGGCCCGGCCCTGTCCGGTGTGCCAGGGCGCGCGGCTGCGGCCCGAGAGCCTGGCGGTGCAGGTGCGGGGCCTGAGCATTTTCGACTTCGTGAGCCTGAGCATCGCCCGGGCCCTGGAGTGGCTGGAGGGGCTGAGCTTCACGGGCCACGACACCCTCATCGCCGAGCCCCTCATGAAGGAGCTGCGGCACCGGCTCGGGTTCATGGTGAACGTGGGCCTGGACTATCTGAGCCTGGGCCGGAACATGGGCACGCTCTCGGGCGGGGAGGCCCAGCGCATCCGGCTGGCCTCGCAGCTCGGGTCCGGGCTGGTGGGCGTGACCTATGTGCTGGACGAGCCGAGCATCGGCCTGCACCCGCGTGATAACCAACGATTATTGGACACCCTGCGCAGCCTCCAGACCCGGGGCAACACGGTGCTGGTGGTGGAGCACGACGAGGCCACCATCCAGCACGCGGACCACGTGCTGGAGCTGGGGCCGGGCTCGGGCATGCTCGGGGGGGAGCTGGTGTTTTCGGGCACGCCGCAGGAGCTGCTGCACTCCGAGACGCTTACGGGCCGCTACCTGCGCGGGGATCTGAGCATCGAGCGGCCCGAGACGCGGCGGCCGGCCAAGGGGTATCTGGGCCTGCGCGGCGTGACCACCAACAATCTCAAGAACGTGGACGTGGACGTGCCCCTGGGCTGCCTGGTGTGCTTCACCGGGGTTTCGGGCTCGGGCAAGAGTTCGCTGGTGGTGGACTCGCTCTACAAGCACCTGGCCCTGGCCCGGGGGATCAAGGTGGAGGAGCCCGGGCGCATCGGCGCGCTCCTCGGGGCCGAGGCGGTGGAGAAGATCGTGAGCATCGACCAGACGCCCATCGGCCGCACCCCGCGCTCCAACCCGGCCACCTACACCAAGGTCTTCGATGATATCCGGAAAATTTTTGCGGGCAGCAAGGAGGCCAAGAAGCGCGGCTACACGCCGGGCCGGTTCAGCTTCAACGTGCGCGGCGGCCGGTGCGACGCCTGCGACGGGGACGGTCAGATCCGGGTGGAGATGCACTTCCTGCCCGACGTGTACGTGACCTGCGAGGCGTGCAAGGGGCGGCGCTACAACGCCCAGACCCTGGAGGTCACGTACCGGGACAAGAACATCGCGGACGTGCTGGACATGACGGTGCGTCAGGCCAAGGCCTTTTTCGAGAACCACACGGCCCTGGTGCGTCGGCTGGAGGTGCTGGAGGAGGTGGGCCTGGAGTACCTGCGTCTGGGCCAGCCCGCCACGACCCTTTCGGGCGGCGAGGCGCAGCGCATCAAGATCAGCCGGGAGCTGGGCAAGCGCAGCCTGCCGGGCACCCTCTACGTGCTGGACGAGCCCACCACGGGCCTGCACATGCACGAGGTGGGCAAGCTGATCCGGGTGCTGCACCAGCTGGTGGAGCGCGGGGCCACGGTGGTGGTCATCGAGCACAACCTGGACATGATTATGGCGTCGGACTGGGTGGTGGACCTGGGCCCGGGCGGCGGCGAGCACGGCGGCC
>JBFWIY010000442.1:0-3123 GCA_050255855.1 Desulfovibrionaceae bacterium | reverse complement strand
AATCTGCACCCCGAAGATAAAACGCCCGGAGTCCAGGCCGTGGTCCATCTCGTCCGGGGACACCAGCACCGGAGGCTTGAAGTAGGGCTGGTAGAAGGCCTGGGCGATGCGGGCCGAGAGCTGGGAGCGGTCCTCGTCCACCACGGCGATGGGGGCGTTGTGCAGTTCCTGGCTGGTGGCCTTGCTCACGCTGTAGATGCCGCCGGTGAACACCCAGACGATGAGCACCAGCATGATCTTGTCGCGCCACAGGCTGTAGAGTTCCTTCACCCCCAGACGATAGATGTTCTTGAACCAGCCCATGTCACCTCTCCTGCTTTTTCAGGAAAAAGACGCTCAGGAGCGTATACGCCGGCGTAAAGCAGAGCAGCAGGCTCAGGTCATCGACCATGTCCCAGAGGTGCAGGGCCTTGGTGAACACCCCGCGGCTGATGTTCAGGAAGTAGGTGACCGGGAAGAGCCGGCCGATGACCGCGCCCGGCCCCTGAAGCGAGGCCACCGGCGTGGTCAGGCCCGAGAAGGTGACGGAGACCAGCAGCGTGCAGATGGCCGTGGCCGCCAGGGCCGCCACCTGGGTGCGGGTGAAACAGGAGGCCAGCAGGCCGATGCCCGTGGTGGCCGTGACGAAGATCAGGGCCGCCAGGGTCAGGAAGGCGAAGCTCCCCTTGAGCGGCACCCCGAACACGAACACCCCCAGGGCCACCAGCCCCAGGTAGCTGACCATGCTCAGGGCGATGTAGGCCAACTGCTTGCCGAGCAGGAACTCCAGCCGGGTCACGGGCGTGGCGTAGAGGTTGGTGATGCTGCCCAGCTCCTTTTCGCGCACCACGCCCAGGGCCATGAGGATGGAGGGGATGAACACCAGCAGCAGCGGGATCACCGCCGGGACCATGGCGTAGATGCTCTTCACGTCCTGGTTGTAGAGGTAGCGGAGCTGCAGCCCGGCGGGATAGGCCGAATCGGCCCCCAGACGCCGGGCCAGCGTCTCCAGAAACCGGCTGTGCACGCCCTCCACATAGCCGCGCGTGGTCTCGCCCCGATAGGGCATGGCCCCGTCGATCCACACCCCCACGGTGGGGGCCCGCCCGGAGCGCAGGTCACGGCCGAAGTCCGGCGGAATCTCCAGCGCCACGGAGAGCTCGCCCGTGGCCATGCGCCGGTCCAGCGCGAACTCGTCGGCGATGGGGGGCTGCTCGTCGAAATACCGCGATCCCGAATAGCTACGAATGTACTCCCGGCTCTCCGGTGACTGGTCGCGGTCCAACACGGCGAAGCGCAGATGCTCCACGTCCATGGTGATGCCGTAGCCCAGGATGAAGAGCAGGATCACCGACCCGAGCAGGGAGACCACCAGGCGCACGGGATCGCGCAGCACCTCGCGCGACTCCCGGCCGGTGTAGGCCAGCATCCGGCGCGGGGAGAACCAGGCCGTCCGGACCGGGGCCGCGGCAGCCGGAGCCGGAGCCGCCGCCGGGGCCGCCGCGCCCGCCGTCTCGTCCCCCCTCTCGTCCCCTGTCTCGCCCGAGGCCTCCTCCAGATAGCTGATGAAGGCCGCCTCCAGGTCCGCCGCGCCCCGGGCCCGCACCAGCTCGGCCGGGGCGTCGCTGGCCAGGACCCGGCCCGCGTGCATGAGCGAGATGCGGTCGCAGCGCTCGCCCTCGTTCATGAAGTGGGTGGACACGAAGATGGTGACGCCCCGGTTGCGCGAAAGGTCGATGAGCAGCTCCCAGAAGCCGTCCCGGGCCACGGGGTCCACGCCCGAGGTGGGTTCGTCCAGGATGAGCAGGTCCGGATCGTGGATCACCGCCACGGCGAGCGACAGGCGCTGGCGCAGGCCCAGGGGCAGGGCCTCGGGCAGGTCTTCGGCGTATTCCGTGAGCCCGAAGCGCGTCAGCATCTCCTCCACCCGGGCGGGGATGCGCTCGGGCGGCAGATGGAAGAGCCGGGCGTGCAGCACCAGGTTGGCCCGCACGGAGAGCTCGCCGTAGAGCGAAAAGGCCTGGGTCATGTAGCCCACGCGGCGGCGGGTGGCCATGTCCCCCGCGTCCAGGCGGCGGCCGAAGAGCTCGGCCGCGCCCTCGCTGGGGGGCAGCAGCCCGGTGAGCATCTTCATGGTGGTGGTCTTGCCGCAGCCGTTGGATCCCAAAAACCCGAAGATCTCGCCGCGCCGGATCTCGAAGTCCACATGGTCCACGGCGGTGAAGGACCCGAAGCGCATGGTCAGGCCCCGGGCCACGATGGCCGGAGGGCCGTCCGCGCCCTCGGCCCGCGGCGGCACCACGAGCTTCTTGTGGCCGCGGCGCTTCTCCTCGGGCAGCAGGTGGATGAAGGCGGCGTCCAGGTCGGGCTCGCCGGTGCGCTCCAGCAGCTCCTGCGGCGCGCCCGTGGCCATGACCCGGCCGTCGTCCATGGCCGCCAGCCAGTCGAAGGCCGTGGCCTCCTCCATGTAGGCCGTGGCCACCAGCACGCTCATGCCCGGGCGGCGGGCCCGGATGCGGTCCACCAGCCGCCAGAACTGGCGGCGGGAGAGCGGGTCCACGCCGGTGGTGGGCTCGTCCAGGATGAGCAGATCCGGGTCGTGGATGAGCGCGCAGCACAGGCCGAGCTTCTGCTTCATGCCGCCGGAGAGCTTGCCCGCGGCGCGGTTCCGGAAGGGGGCCAGGCCCGTGGCCTCCAGCAGTTCGTCCGTGCGCCGGACGCGCTCGGCCCGGCCCTGGCCGAAGAGCCGGGCGAAAAAGTCCACGTTCTCGGCCACGGACAGGGTCATGTACAGGTTGCGGCCCAGGCCCTGGGGCATGTAGGCGATGCGCGGGCAGAGGGCGGCGCGCACCCGGCGGTCGGCGATGTCCCCGCCCAGCACGCGCACCGAGCCCGCCTGGACGACCCGCACCCCGGAGACCAGGGCCAGCAGGCTGGACTTGCCCACCCCGTCCGGGCCGATGAGCCCGGCCATGCACCCGGCCGGGATGTCCAGGTCCACCCCGCCGCCCTCGGCCGCGCCCAGGACCGCCGCGCCGCCGTAGACCAGGCGCACCCCGCGCAGGGAGGCCACGGACGTCGGGGCCATGGCGGCCTCGGCGCCCGGGGCGTCGGCGTTCAGGGGGCGGGCGGTCATGGAACGGG
>JBFWIY010000441.1:0-3128 GCA_050255855.1 Desulfovibrionaceae bacterium | reverse complement strand
AGTTCGCGTCCCTGGACCTGGACGCCTCGGTGCTCGACGCCGACGCCCTGGTGGTCCAGCGCCGCTTCAACGCCATTCCGGTGCTCGTCGAGGCCGGCCGCCTCCAGGGCGAGGTCTCGCGCAAGGACATCCTGTCGCATATCTGCCGCATCGCCCGGATCGCCGAATAGCGCCGAGCCTTCCAGGGAGGGGACCCCATGTTCTGGACGGCCACCATCATCTTCATCGTCGCCTACGCGGCCATCGTCTCGGAGAAGATCAACAAGACCAAGGTGGCGCTCTTCGGCGCCGCGCTCACCCTCGTGCTCAAGATCCTGGATCAGCGCGAGGCCCTGCACGACGTCGACCTCGGCGTGGACTGGAACGTGGTCTTCCTGCTCATCTCCATGATGATCATCGTCAACATCATGACCCGCACCGGCGTGTTCCAGTACATGGCCGTGCGCGCCGCCAAGCTGGCCAAGGGCGATCCCTTCCGCATCATGGTGATCTTCGCCCTGGTGACGGCGGTGTGCTCCGCCTTCCTGGACAACGTCACCACCGTGCTGCTCATCGCCCCCGTCACCCTGGTGGTGGCGGGCGAGCTCAAGGTGGACCCGATTCCCATCCTCATCACCGAGGTCCTGGCCTCCAACATCGGCGGCACCGCCACCCTCATCGGCGACCCGCCGAACATCATGATCGGCTCCCGCGCCGGGCTGGACTTCATGGACTTCATCACCAACCTGACCCCGGCCGTCATCATCATCCTGGTGGTCTGGCTGGTCATCTGGAAGCTCATCTTCGGCCGCCGCTACCACGTGGCCGAGGAACTCAAGGCCCGCATCATGGCCATGAACCCGGACGAGCTCATCACCGACGCGAAGCTGCTGAAGAAGGCCGGGGCCGTGCTGGCCCTGACCATCGTGGGCTTCATGGCCCACGGGGCCCTCGGGTTCGAGCCCGCCACCGTGGCCCTCATGGGCGCGGCCCTGCTGCTCATCATCTCGGGCCTCGACGTGCACAAGATCCTGTCCGAGGTGGAATGGCCCACCATCTTCTTCTTCATCGGGCTGTTCATCATCATCGGCGGCACCATCAAGGCCGGGCTCATCAGCTGGCTGTCCCAGGAGATGATCGCCGTCACCCATCCCACGCCCCACAGCACCTTCACCCTGTCCATGGTCCTGGTCTGGTTCTCGGCCATCGCCTCGGCCATCGTGGACAACATCCCCTTCGTGGCCACCATGAACCCGCTGCTGGTGGAGACCGCGGGCAAGCTCTTCGGCAGCGCCGAGGGGGCCAACGCCCTACAGCACGCGGCCATGATGCCGGTGTGGTGGGCCCTGGCCCTGGGGGCCTGCCTGGGCGGCAACGGCACGGCCATCGGCGCGTCGGCCAACGTCATCGTGGTGGGCATCGCGGGCACCGCGGGGCACCACATCAGCTTCAAGCGGTTTTTGGCCTACGGCCTGCCGGTGATGCTGCTCTCCGTGGCCATCTCCACCCTGTACATCTGGGTGCGCTACTACCTGCTGGGCGTCTGACCGGGAAACCGGCCCGATAACGATCCGATAACGCCAAGGCCCCCGGGAGCGGACTCCCGGGGGCTTTTTTCACGCGCCGACCGGCGGCTGTCGTTCGCCGCGCCATGCGGCCCGCCTTGGCCGCTATTCCGTCTCCAGGCTGTCCATCACCTGGTCCCGGGTCATCTCCACGTTCTCCAGGGTGACGTGGATGTTCCGGTAGGAAACGATGGTGTCGCCATCCTTCACCTCCACGTGGATATCGTCGCGGTCGCCCACCCCGACGAACAGCAGCTTGTCGTGGCCGACCTCGAAATCCGTCACGCGGTCGTGGCCCTCGTCCTGGAAGTTGCCGTAAAACACGAACAGATCGTCGCCCGCCCCGCCGGTCAGGGTGTCGTCGCCGGCGTTGCCCATGATGACGTCGTCGCCCGAGCCGCCGTCGATGACGTCATCCCCGTCTTCGCCCATAATCCAGTCGTCGCCGTCGCCGCCGGAGAGTTGGTCGTCGCCCGAGCCGCCGAACAGGATGTCGTTTCCGGCCCCGCCGTAGGCGATGTCGTCGCCGGCTCCACCGGAAACGTAGTCGTCGCCATCGCCGCCGTAGAGGGTGTCGACGCCGTCCTCGCCGTACAGGTCGTCGTCGCCATCGCCGCCGTAGAGCTTGTCGTGGCTGCCCCCGCCCACCAGCACATCGTTGCCGCTGCCGCCATCCAGGGTGTCGTTGTGGTCGCCGCCGTCCAGGTAGTCGTCCCCGGATTCGCCATACAACGTGTCGGACCCGCCGCCGCCGTAAAGCACGTCGTCGTTGCCCCCGCCGGACAAGGTGTCGTCGCCCCCCTCGCCATGCAGGGTGTCCTGCCCGTCCCCGCCGAAATGGTTCTCGCCTTTGTCGGAGCCGGTCCAGTTCTCGTTCTTGCCGCCCACCACGGCGGCGAGGTCCGCGTCGGAGAGCTCGCGGGACGATTCGTAGCGCGCGAGCCCGTCCCGCAGCTCCGAGCGGGAGCATTCGATTCCGTGCCGCCGCGCCACCGCGGCCAGCACGTCCAACCGACCGGCCTCTTCGACGACGCTCAAAAATTCCCGCTGGGCGTCGGTGTCGGCCATCATCACCCGGTACATGCGATCTTCATTGTTCATGATCCCCCTCGTCCGGCTTGAGGTTTCGTTCCTGTCGGGGCGGACGCCACGGCCTTTGGATCGAGGCCGGGGCGTGGCCCCCGCCTTGGCGGTCCCGTGGCGCTCCCGCCGCCCGATGTCCTGCGTATGGGGCGTGCCCCGCCTTGCCGCCCGTCGCCCTCTTTTAAGGTAGATGCCCCGGGGCCAAGAAAGTTTCACCGATATCCACCCCACGACGGATCTCCAGGGCCGGCGCGCGCTCCACGGTTGCGTGGCCACCACCGCGCACGCCGCGTCCGCCCGCGACGGCCCCCGGGGCAGCCGGGCCGCCCTGGCCGCCGGGCATAAAAAAAGGCCCCCGCCGGAGCGGGGGCCTGACATGCCTTGCGGCGGAAACGCCCGGGGCTACCAGGAGCTGTCCGCAAAGGGGTTGGAGCCGAAACCGAAGTCGGCCTCGGGCTCGCCGCCCGTGGCCGGGGCGTCGGAGCTCCCGGCCTCGGCAGC
>JBFWIY010000440.1:0-3129 GCA_050255855.1 Desulfovibrionaceae bacterium | reverse complement strand
CCAGCCGTCGGGCAGCGACGGGAGGCCTACCCGGGGCCGCGGGCCGGGATGTCCGGGCGGCCAGAGCGCAAACAGACGGCTCGGGCGCATCCGGGCGGACTAACGGGCGGACCGGACCGCGGCGCATTGTTCGGGTTTCGCCGGACGTGGACGAGCGCGGCTCGGGCGCATCCGGCCCGCCCCAGAAGCGGCCCCGCCCCGGACGCCCGCTCCGGGCACGCGTGGCCGGACCCGCCGGGGACAGCCCCGGAACCGAACAGCAGCCCACGGGGGGGATGGATACCGGGGAGACAGATGAGGCCGGGGGCGGCCGCCCCCGGCGTCAACAGCCGAAACCGGGCCGCCCAGCGCGGGCGGCCGAAAGCCGCAAGGGCCCCACGGCCCAGGCGCGCGCCAGCACAGGAGGCCTCATGCCCCGCACCTTCGCCCCCCCCTCCGGGTCGGTCCCCTCCGGGTCGGCCCCCTCCGGCCCGGCCCCCTCCGGCCCGGCCTCCTCCGCCCCGGCCCCCTCCGGGTCGGCCCCCTCCGGCCCGGCTGCCTCCGGCCCGGCTGCCTCCGGCCCGCTCGCCCCCGCCCCCATGCCGGGCGACGACGCCTTCCTCTACCGCCAGGTGGAGCGCCACCTGCTCGGCCTCATGAACACCGGACGGCTCGGGCCCGGAGACAAGGCCCCCTCCCTGCGCGCCCTGAGCCGCCGACTGGGCGTGGGACTGGCCACCGTGAACCACGCCTACGTGGAGCTGGAGGCCCAGGGCGTGCTCGAAGCCCGGCCCCGCTCCGGATTCTACGTGCGCAGCGCCCCGGTGCGGCCCCCGGCCCCCCTGCCCCGGCCCGCCGCCCCGGCCCCGCCCCGCCCGGTCAACCGCGCCGGACTCATCAACAGCTCGCTCGAATCCCTGGGCAACCGCGAACTGGTCAGCTTCGGCGTAGTCAGCCCGGACGAATGCCTGCTCCCCCTCAAGGCCCTGACCCGCGCCATGGCCCAGGCCCTGCGCGCCCACCCCGAACAGGCCCTGGGCTACGAGACCGTGCCCGGAAACCTCCAGCTCCGCCGACAGATCGCCTACCGCATGAGCGAACTGGACATGCCCACCGCCCCGGAAGACCTCATCGTCACCACCGGGGCCCTGGAAGCCCTGTTCATCGCCCTGCGCTGCCTCACCCGGCCGGGCGACACCGTGCTCATCGCCGCGCCCGGCTACTACTGCTTCCTCCAACTCCTGGAGACCCTGGGCCTGCGCGCCGTGGAGATCGGCTCCGACCCCGAACACGGCCTCAACCCCGCCGACGTGGCCGACGCCGTGGACCGCTACCGCGTGGCCGCCGCCATCCTCAACCCCTCCTACAACAACCCCGACGCCGCCCTCACCCCGGACCACGCCAAGGCCGAAATCGTGCGCATCCTGGCCGAACGCGGCATCCCCCTGGTGGAAGACGACGTGTCCGGCGACCTGCACTACGGCCCGCAACGCCCGGCCACCTGCCGCTCCTTCGACCAGAGCGGCCTGGTCCTCCACTGCTCCTCCTTCTCCAAGACCCTGGCCCCGGGCTTCCGCGTGGGCTGGCTCGCCCCGGGCCGCTTCCGCGACAAGGCCCTGGAAATCAAGGCCACCACCAACGTCTCCTCCTCCAGCCCGGCCCAGATGGCCGTGGCCGAATACCTGGCCGCCGGAGGGTTCGAACGACACCTGCGCCGCCTGCGCCAGGCCGTGGAGTCCCAGATGCGCGCCCTGCGCCAACACACCGCCACCCGCTTCCCCAAAGGCACCCGCATGACCGACCCCAAAGGCGGACTCATGCTCTGGGTGGAGCTCCCGGGCCGGGCCAGCGGCGTGGACCTCTTCCTGCGCGCCCGACAGGCCGGCATCTCCATCATCCCGGGAAACATCTTCTCCACCCAGGAACGCTTCGACCACTTCATCCGCCTGAGCTCCAGCTCCCCCTGGACCCCAGAACTCCTGAACGGCCTCACCCGACTGGGCGAACTGGCCGCGGAGCTCGTCTAGGAAAGCCTCTCCCGCTGCGCGGGACGCCGTGGCGCTAAGCCGCCTGGTCGCATTCGCGCCCAGCCGGCCAAGCGCCACGTTGCGGCTGGCCGGGGGGGCAGCGGCCCCCCCGGACCCCCCATTTTGCGTGGCGGTTTCCGGACGGCGCGCGGCAAGGCGTCACGGATTCCGGCACATCGTCACGCGCGCCGTCCGGAAACCACCACGCGGAAGGGGTTCAAATTCAGGAAAGATGACCGGCCCAAACCTAAACCCAAATAAAAAGGTCTGGGGGAAGGAGGATGGGAGTCCGGGGGAAGGAGGAAACCCCCTCTCCTTAAGAGGGGGTTTCCTCCTTCCCCCGGGACGCGCCCCCACCCTACTCCATCACCACCAGTTCCAGGTCGCCCCAGGCGGCGATTTGGCCGTCGCATTGGGCGAACACGGCGCTGAGGCCGGGCAGGGTCTGGGCGTGTCGGACCACGGCGGGCAGGTCGCGGGCGGAGTGCAGGAGGTTGGCCAGGGCGGTGGCGGCGGCGTCGGCCAGGGCGGCGTCGGGGCTGCGGACGGTGACCAGGTCGCCCGTCCCCAGGCTGGTGGAGTGGCCGATGCGGCCCGAGGAGGAGCACAGGGCCAGGGGGAAGGCGCGGGCCGGGAGGTTCAGGCCGAGTCGCGCGCCGGAGTCGGGTTCGGCGAGCAGGGCCACGGTGCGGGGCCGGGTGGAGGCGAGAAAGAGGTCGCCGCCGTTTTCAACAAGCAGGTCCGGGGAAGCGGCGAGGAAGGGTTCGGCCGCGGCCTGGGCGATGGCCCCGGCCACGGCGGCCATGGGGCCGACCCCGCAGGCGGCCGCGGCGCGGGCCATGCGCCGGACCAGGTCCGGGGCGGAGTCCGGCACGGGCACGGGGTCGAAGCTGTGCAGGAAGTCTGGGTGGAACTGGATGTAGGCGGTGAGGTCGCCGCGCAGGGCGTGGACGCGGGCGGCCAGGGCGGCCTGGAGGTCGGGGAAGGGGTGGCCGTCAGGTCCCGGGGGCAGGGGGGCGGCGGGTTCGGCCCGGGCGGTGACGAAGAGGTCGGTCTCGCCCATCATGATGCGGAAGGCGTGTTCGCCCGGGCGGGGGGCGATGCGGGCGCGGTAGCCGCGGTC
>JBFWIY010000439.1:0-3132 GCA_050255855.1 Desulfovibrionaceae bacterium | reverse complement strand
CGGGTGGACGTGCGCATGGACGCCGCGGGCCGGCCCAACTTCATCGAGGTGAATCCGCTGGCCGGGCTGCACCCCACCCACTCGGACCTGCCCATGCTCTGCCGCATGAACGGCATGGACTTCACCACCCTCATCGGCCGGATCGTGGACTCCGCCCTGGAACGCCTGGACGCCCCCGCCATCCTGCCCGGCGCGCCCCCCGAGGACTTCGAGGCCGTGCGGGAGGCCATTCGGGTATGAAGGCCCTGGTGCTGCACGACGCAGTGCCCGCCAGCTGCCGCGCCGACGAGCAGGACAACCTGATCCAGGCCCGGGCCGTGGCCGAGGCCCTGCGCAGCCAGGGCCTGGAGGCCGAGCTCATGCCCCTGCGGCCCGAGCTGGACCAGGTGGCCCGCGCCCTGGCCGCCAAGCGGCCGGACGTGGTCTTCAACCTGGTGGAGAGCTGCTGGGGCACGGGCCGTCTGGCCCACTTCGCCCCGGCCATCCTGGACGTGCTCGGCCTGCGCTACACCGGCTCCGGGGTCTACCCCCTGCTGGCCACCGCGGACAAGGTGCGCACCAAGGAGCTGCTGCGCCAGGCCGGGCTCCCCACCCCCGCCTGGCACACCCGCCGCCGCCTCACCCGCCAGCACGACCCGGTCAAGGGCCCCTTCCTCATCAAGCCCGTGTACGAGCACGGCTCCGTGGGCCTGGAGGACGGCAGCCTGGTGGACGTGGCCGACGTGCGCGAGCTGAGCGAGGCCCTGGAGCGGCGCGTGGAGGCCACGGGCCTGGAGTGCTTCGCCGAGGCCTACGTGGAGGGCCGCGAGTTCAACATCGCCGTGCTCCACGCCCAGGGCGCCACCCGGGCCCTGCCCCCGGCCGAAATGACCTTCGAGGCCTGGGCCGAGGACAAGCCGCGCATCCTGGGCTACGACGCCAAGTGGCGCGAGGACAGCCCGGAATACGAAAACACCCGCCGCCGCTTCGACTTTCCCCCCGAGGACGAGCCCCTGCTCACCCGGCTGCGCAGCCTGGCCCTGGGCTGCTGGCTGGTCTTCGGGCTCAAGGGCTACGCCCGCATCGACTTCCGCGTGGACGCCCGGGGCGCGGCCTGGATCATCGACGTGAACCCCAACCCGTGCATCGCCCCCGACGCGGGCCTGGCCGCCATGGCCCAGCGCGCCGGCATGAGCTTTTCGGAGCTGGTGCGCCGCATCGTGGACGCCGCCTGCGAGGACCCATGGAACCCCTAGCCTGCAAACCCATCATGTCCCTGCGCTTCCGCGACCGCGTCCGTCCCGAGGACGCGGACATCGTCTACTCCATCGTGGCCTCCACCGGCTTCTTCAGCCGCGACGAGGAGTTCATGGCCGCCAGCCTGGTCACCGAGCGCATCGAGCGCGGCCCGGAGTGCGGCTACCAGTTCCTCTTCGCCGAGAACGCCGAAAAGGACGGCGGCGTGGTCCTGGGCTACACCTGCTTCGGCCCCATCAGCTGCACCGCCGGCCGGTTCGACCTGTACTGGATCGCCGTGGCCGAGGAGTTCCGCGGCCTGGGCATCGGCCGCGAGCTGCTGGCCGCCACCGAGCACCGCATCCGCTTCCAGGGCGGCGCGCGCATCTACGCCGAGACCTCGTCGCGCGACCAGTACACCCCCACCCGGGCCTTCTACGAGCACACCGGATTCCGCAAGGAGGCCGTGCTGCCCGACTACTACGCCCCGGGCGACGACAACGTGTTCTACGCCAAGGACCTCCCGCCCCTCCACTCCGAGCGCTGAGGCCGCGGTGGGGCCGGTCCGGCTGCTCCTCGCCCTGCTGGTGCTGGACTCCCATCACCAGGTCCTGCCCTTCGCCACGCTCTCCGGACACGAGGCGGTCCAGGTCTTTTTCGTGCTCTCGGGGTTCTACATGGCCCTGATCCTGGACCCGGACCAGGGGGACTATCCCGGGGCCGGGAGCTTCTGGCTGAGCCGGTTTTTGCGCCTGTACCCGGCCTACTGGCTGGTCCTGGGCCTGAGCCTGCTGGCCCTGCTCGGCCTGGACGTCCACGCCCTGACCACCCGGGCCGCCTGGCTCAAGGCCGTGAACAGCGGGGCGGGCCCGGCCCTGGCCACGCTCTGGACGGGCATCCTGGGCCAGGAGTGGCTCTTCGGCCTGGGCCTGGCCCCCGGGGGCTGGCTGGTCTCCACCCCCCTGGGCGAGGGCAACCTCTGGCACCTCTCCCCGGTGATCCAGGCCTGGTCGCTCTCCCTGGAGCTCTACTTCTACCTGCTGGCCCCCTGGCTGGTGCGGCGCTCGTCGCGCACCCTGTGGCTCATCGCCGCCGCCAGCCTGGCCCTGCGCCTGGCCGGGGGGCTGGCCGGGCTCAACGCGGTGTTCCTCAAGCGCTTCTTCCCCCTGGAGCTGTGGCTGTTCACGGCCGGGGTGCTGAGCTGGCGGCTGTACGCCCGGCGGCTGGCCGCGGGCCGGGCCCCGGGGCGGGCCTGGGGCCTGGCGGCGCGCTGGGGCCTGCCCGCGGCCCTGCTGGCGGCCGGGGCCCTGCCCCAGCCCTGGCGGCTGGCCCTGCTCATCCCCCTGGCCTGCCTGGCCCTGCCCGGGGCCTTCCACGCCTGCCGCCGCAGCCGCGGGGACCGCTTCCTGGGGGCCGTGTCCTATCCCTTCTACCTGGTGCACTACCTGGTCATCGCCCTGGTGGAGGAGTACGCCCCGGACCCCGGCTCGGCCGCGGCCTCCCTGGTCATCGTGGCCGGGTCCCTGGTCCTGGCGGCCCTCATCCACCTGGGCCTGGAGCGGCCCGTGGACCGCTTCCGCCACCGCCTGGCCCGCCGCCGCGCCCCGGCCCCGGCCCGGCCCCTCCTGCCCGCGCCCCAGCCCGCGGGCTGAGGCCCAGCGCCATCAAAAAGGGCGGCCCCCCTCGGGAGGCCGCCCTGTCGTCACGAAAACGCCCGCGCGGGCTCAGCCCACGTGGTGCATGTGCACGTCCTGCTGCGGGAAGGGGATGGAGATGCCCTTGGCGTCGAAGGCCTTCTTGACCTTCTCCGTGAAGTCGAAGCGCACCGCCCAGTAGTCCGCGGCGTTCACCCAGGGGCGCACCACGAAGTTCACGCTGGAGTCGGCCAGCTCGGACACCGCCACCGTGGGCGCGGGA
>JBFWIY010000438.1:0-3145 GCA_050255855.1 Desulfovibrionaceae bacterium | reverse complement strand
GAGCTCGCCCCCCGGCCCGCTCTCTCCCCCCTCGGCCCGCTCTCCCCCCGGGCCCGCGCCCCCGCCCTCCACACCTTCCTCCCGGATCCATTTCCTCCCCTGCACCTCCCCCCCACCCCGCCCATTTCCCTGCGCGCGCCATCCCGCCACCCCGTGCGAGTGGGCACCCCTTTGCAGACGTTCCGGGTTGAAGTTTCACAACGTCGCATAAGGTGCAAAACCCTTTCCGCCGCAGCCCGGCCCGGCTGGGTCGCCCGGGCCGCCCCCCGGACTCGTGGCCGATCCCCCGTGTTTCTCGATGTTTCATGATGTTTCCCGGCTTGCCACGATGCCGGGAACAGGATACAACCGTCGCGATACTCCAAGGCCTGCGAACCCCCGGGCGGGACCGGGGCCCATCATCGCAGCCACACGATCCCACGCATCCGGACGAGGGACGATCGCCAGCGCGCGGCTCCGGGACAGCCGCGCGGCACTTCTCAATCGGGACCTGCAAGGAGAACACCGTGGCCACCAGAACCGTTTCCGAGGCGCTCTACAAAAACTTCCTGGGCAACGCCCCGGAGTGGTACAAACTGACCATCCTGGGCTTCCTCATCGCCAACCCCATCCTCCTCAGCCTGGTCGGCGGCGCCGTCACCGGCTGGGTCCTCATCCTCGAATTCATCTTCACCCTGGCCATGGCCCTGAAGTGCTACCCCCTGCCCGCGGGCGGCCTGCTCGCCCTGGAGGCCGTGTTCCTGGGCATGACCAAGCCCCTGACCATCTACGCCGAGGCCAAGGACAACTTCGCCGTCATCCTGCTGCTGATCTTCATGGTGGCCGGCATCTACTTCATGAAGGACCTGCTCCAGTACACCTTCACCAAGATCCTCACCAAGATCCGCTCCAAGATCATCATCTCCCTGCTGTTCTGTTTCGCCGGGGCCTTCCTCTCCGCCTTTCTCGACGCCCTGACCGTCACCGCGGTCATCATCGCCGTGGCCTACGGGTTCTACAACGTCTACCACCGCTACGTGTCCGGCAAGCCCACCGGCGACCACGACCTCTCCCGCGAGGACGCCCTCAAGGAGATGGCCCAGCAGGACCTCAAGCAGTTCCGCGGCTACCTGCGCAACCTCATGATGCACGGCGCGGTGGGCACGGCCCTGGGCGGGGTGTGCACCCTGGTGGGCGAGCCCCAGAACCTGCTCATCGGCGAGAAGATGGGCTGGCACTTCATGAACTTCTTCTACCTGGTCTCGCCGGTCTCCATCCCGGTGCTCATCGTGGGGCTCATCACCTGCGCCCTGCTGGAGAAGTTCCACCTCTTCTCCTACGGCTTCCAGCTCCCGGGCAACGTCCGCAGCGTGCTCCTGGAGGAGGCCACCCGGCGCGACGACGCCCGCGGCAAGCGCGGCCGCGCCCAGCTCCTCATCCAGGCCGGCGTGGGCGTCTGGCTGGTCCTGGCCCTGGCCCTGCACCTGGCCGAGGTGGGCCTCATCGGCCTGTCGGTCATCGTCATCCTCACCAGCCTCTGCGGCACCACGGACGAGCACGCCATCGGCCACGCCTTTCGCGAGGCCCTGCCCTTCACCGCCCTGCTGGTGGTCTTCTTCACCATCGTGGCCGTGATCCACGACCAGCACCTCTTCGCCCCCATCATCCACTGGGTGCTGTCCATGTCCGGCAAGATGCAGCTCGTGGCCTACTACGCCGCCAACGGCCTGCTCTCCTCCATCTCGGACAACGTGTTCGTGGCCACGGTGTACATCACCGACACCCTCAACGCGGCGCGCCTGAACCCGGACCAGCTCCAGGCCCTGGTGGCCGCCATCCAGGCCATCCCGTCCGACGCCCTGGGCCTGGTGGCCGACGCCGTGGCCAAGGCCACCCCGGAGACCCTGAACGGCCTGGCCTCCGTGGTCACCACCCTGCCCGCCGACAGCCTGAACCACCTGGCCGCCGCCCTGGCCCCGGTGGACGCCACCGAGCTCAAGGACGTGGCCGAGGTCATCCGCCAGGCCGCCTCCGGCGAGACCATGGCCACCCTGCGCGACATGAACCTGCTCATGCCCGCGGAGCACCTCAACCAGCTGGCCATCGCCATCAACACCGGCACCAACATCCCCAGCGTGGCCACGCCCAACGGCCAGGCCGCCTTCCTCTTCCTGCTCACCAGCGCCCTGGCCCCGGTGATCCGCCTGTCCTACGGCCGCATGGTCTGGCTGGCCCTGCCCTACACCATCACCATGAGCCTCACCGGGCTGGTGGCCACCTGGTACATGCCCGAGACCTACACCTGGCTGGTGGACTTCCTGAACATCGGCCACCTGGTCCACTAGACCGCGACGCGGCGACGCGCGAACGAAACCCAAAGGCCCCCGCTCCGGCGGGGGCCTTTTTCGTGGTCCGGGCGCGTGCAAAACACCGCGCCGCGCGGGACGCTGCGGCGGCCGGGGAGGGCCCGGGGGAGGGGCGCGAACCAGTGGGAAAGACGAGGGAAGGCGGCGGGAGAAAAGGCCGGGGCCCGGGGGGCCGGGGTCAGCGCACGGGCAGGGGGAGGATGTCCACGGCCAATTCGCCGGAGACCTCTTCCAGGAACGCCCGGACCTCGGGCTCCTGTTCCGGGCCGAAGCGCAGCATGAGCACGGCGGCCAGGCGGTCCACCACGGTGAACAGGGCCAGGTTGTCGTGGGCCTCCAGCAGGTAGCGGAACAGGGCCACGTCCGCCGGGGCCACGCGCACGTAGAGCCGGGCGGAGCGCTCCGGGGGCGGGGCCAGGGGCGGCCGGGGCCGGGGCTTGCGCTTGCGCACGCGGCGTTTGGGGGGGCTGGGCTGCTCGGATTCGGCCATGCCCCCTGGCCTACGGGCCCCGCCCCCGCCCTGTCAAGCCGCCCCCGACCGCATGCTCCGAGCAATCCGACCGCATGCCTCCCCTCTCCCCCCACATTTCCCGGGGCGGTTTTCGTCCGGCGCGCAAGGTCATCGTGCCGGATACCACTCCCACGGCGGCGCGCCGGGCGAAAACCGCCCCGGCCTCCCCCAAAATGGGCGTCCAGAGGGCGAGAGCCCTCTGGCCGCCGCAACGTGGCGCTTGGTCGGCCGGTCGCGAACGCGGCCGGGCGACCAAGCGCCACGGCGTCCAGCGCAGCAAGGGGAGGCG
>JBFWIY010000437.1:0-3146 GCA_050255855.1 Desulfovibrionaceae bacterium | reverse complement strand
GTGAGCCGGGCGTAGCCCACCTGGGAGAGCAGCTCGTCCACGCTGGGGACGTTGAAGTCCTCGGCCAGCTTGGAGAAATGCCCTTCCTTGAAGGCCTTGGCCACGTTCAGGCCCATCTTGCGGCCTTCCTTCTCCAGCAGCTCCTTGGCCAGGGCGATGGAGCGGGCCCGCTCCTCGGTGCGGATGTACTGCTTGACCCGGGTGCGGGCCTTGGCGGTCTTGACGTACTTGAGCCAGTCCCGGCTGGGCTTGCGGTTCTTGTCGGTGATGATCTCCACCCGGTCGCCGTTCTTGAGCTTGGTCTCCAGCGGCACCAGGCGGCCGTTGACCCGGGCCCCGGCGCAGTGGTCGCCCACCTCGGTGTGGATCACGTAGGCGAAGTCCACCGGGGTGGCGCCGTCGGGCAGCTCCTTCACGTCGCCCTGGGGGGTGAAGACGTAGACCGCGTCCTGGAACAGGTCGAAGCGCAGGGAGGCCATGAACTCGCGCGGGTCCGAGAGCTCGCGCTGCCAGTCCATGATCTGGCGCAGCCAGGTGAAGCGCTCGGCGTCGCGGTGCGAGGCCGTGGGGTTGCGGCGGTGGCCCTTGCCCACCTCCTTGTACTGCCAGTGGGCGGCCACGCCGTATTCCGCCACCTGGTGCATCTCCTCGGTGCGGATCTGGATCTCGATGCTCTCCCCGTCCGGGCCCACCACCGTGGTGTGCAGGGACTGGTACATGTTGGCCTTGGGCGTGGAGATGTAGTCCTTGAAGCGCCCGGGCAGGGGCTTCCACAGGGAGTGCACCAGGCCGAGCACGGCGTAGCAGTCCTTGATGGAGTCCACCACCACCCGGAAGGCGATGAGGTCGTAGACCTCGTCCAGGGTGAGGTTCTGCTGCATCATCTTGGAGTAGGTGGAGTACAGGTGCTTGGTGCGGCCGAAGACCCGGCCCTTGATGCCGTTCTCCGCCAGCAGCTTGTCCACCAGCCCGATGACCTTGTCGATGTAGTCCCGGCCTGCGGTGTGGTGCTTCTGGACCCCCTCGTCCAACTGCTCGTACACGTCGGGCCGCAGGTACTTGAGGCAGAGGTCCTCCAGCTCGATCTTGATGCGGTGCAGGCCCAGGCGGTTGGCCAGGGGGGCGTAGATGTCCATGGTCTCCTGGGCGATGAGCCGCTGCTTGATCGGCTTCATGAAGTCCAGGGTGCGCATGTTGTGCAGGCGGTCGGCCAGCTTGACCATGATGACGCGGATGTCCTCGGCCATGGCCAGGATCATCTTGCGGATGTTCTCGCCCTGGGCCTGGGCCCGGGACTCGAACTGCATCAGGCTGATCTTGGTGACCCCGTCCACGATGTCGGCCACTTCCTCGCCGAAGAGGTCCTCGATCTCGTCCACGGTGGCCTGGGTGTCCTCCACGGTGTCGTGGAGCAGGCCCGAGGCCACGGTGGCCTCGTCCATGCGCATCTCGGCCAGCAGGTAGGCCACGCTCATGGGGTGGGAGAGGTAGGGCTCGCCCGAGAGGCGGATCTGCCCGGAATGGGCCTGGGCCGCGAAGACGTAGGCCCGCTGGATGAGGTCCAGGTCGGGGTGCTCGATGTAGGTGGCGAGCTTGTCGGTGATCTCGTTGATGCGGATCATGGCGTCAGGGCAGGCTCCCGGTCCTGCCGGTCGGTGGGGATCCACCACTGGTTCATGTTGTAGCCGATGCCCGCCGGGGCCGGCTCGATGCCCTGCACCCGCGCGGCCACGATGGGCAGGGCCATGGGCACGTAGAGGAAGCAATAGGGCTGGTCGCGGTGCAGGATCTCCTGGACGCGGTGGTACAGGGTCCTGCGCCGGCCGCGGTCCAGGGTGGCCCGGGCGGCGGTGAGCAGGCCGTCCAGCTCGGCGTTCTTGTAATGCACGAAATTGAGCCCGCCCGGCTCGGCCTTGACCGAGTGCCAGACGTCGTAGGGGTCCGGGTCCAGGGGCATGGTCCAGGCCAGAAGCACGGCGTCGAACCGGCCGGGATTGATGAACTCCTGGATGAAGGCCGCCCACTCCACGGTGCGCACCGAGACCCGGACGCCGATCTGGGCCAGGCGGTACTGGATGATGACCGCGGCGCGGATGCGCTGGGAATTGCCCTGGTTGGTGAGGATGGTGAAGACGAAGGGTTTGCCGTCCTTGTCCAGCCAGCCGTCGTGGTCCGAGTCGGTCCAGCCCGCCTCGGCCAGCAGGGCCTTGGCCCGTTCGGGGTCGAAGGGCCAGGGCGCGATGTCGTCGGCATAGGCCCAGGTGCCGGGCTTGATGGGCCCGATGGTGGTCCGGCCCAGGCCCAGCAGCACGCCCTGGATGATCTCCTGGCGGTCGATGGCCAGGGTCAGGGCCTGGCGCACGCGCACGTCCCGGAACAGCGGCTTGTCCAGGTTCCAGCCCAGGTAGGCGTAGGAGAAGGCCGGGTAGCGGTACTGGCGGAAGCGCTCGGCCCACCAGGCCCCGCGCACCTTGTAGACCGCGTCCAGGGGCGAAAGGTCCATGTAGTCCAGGTTGCCCGCCTGGAGCTCCAGGAACTGGGTGGCCTGGTCCGGGATGATGCGGTAGACGATCTCGTCGATGTACGGGCGGCCCTCGAAGTAGTCCGGATTGGCGGCCAGCACGATGTGGCTGCCCGGGACCCACTGCTTGAGCAGATACGGCCCGCTGGAGATGGGGGTGCGCAGCTGGGGATTGTCCGTGGGGCTGCGGCCCTCCATGACGTGGCGGGGCAGGATGGGGGAGAGCCAGGTCTCCAGGGCCCCGGAAAAGGGCTCGGCGTAGTCGGCCTCGAAACCGTAGGGCCCCGTCACCTTGAAGTCCTTGATCATGAGCCAGTCGCCGGAATAGGCCGTGGGGGTCTTGGGATCCACCATGAACCGATAGGTGAAGGCCATGTCCTCGGCGGTGAGGGGCGCGCCGTCGGACCAGCGGAGATTCCGGCGCAGGGTGAAGCACAATCTCCGCCCGCCGTCCAGTACCTGATACGATTCGGCCGCAAAGGGCACGATGTTCAGGTCCTTGTCGTACTTGATGGGCGCGATGTAGAGCTGGTCCGCCACCTCGTGGGAGGCCGAGTCCGTGGAGAGCTGGGGCACCAGGTTGGTGGCGTCGGCCAGGGTGGCCATGACCAGGCGGCCCCCCGGG
>JBFWIY010000436.1:0-3157 GCA_050255855.1 Desulfovibrionaceae bacterium | reverse complement strand
CTTGTTTGGCAAGGCCCGGGGGAACGCCCCCAGGAGGCCCGGCGTGGACAAGAAGACCATTCTGGTGGTGGACGACAGCCATATGATGCGCATGGCCATGGGCCATCTGCTGACCATGGAGGGATACTTGGTGGTGCAGGCCGCCCAGGGCGAGGCCGCCCTGGAGGTCCTGGCGGCCCAGGACGTGGATCTGGTCCTCACGGACCTGAACATGCCCGTGCTGGACGGCCTGGGCCTGGTGCGGGCCATGCGGGCCGATCCGCGGCTGGCCGGGGTGCCGATCATCATGGCCTCGGGGGAGGACGGCGAGGCGGTGCGGGCCGAATCGCGCCGCGCCGGGGCCAATTTCTGGCTGGACAAGCCGTGCGACGCCGAGACCCTGACCGGCCTGGTGTCCTGGGCCCTGGAGCTGCGGGCCGGGCTGCCCGGGGCGGGCGCGGCCGGGACGTCGCCGCAGGCGGCCGAGGCCTGAGCATCAAGGGAAATTTCGGGGGGCATGGACTTGGCGTGGGTTTGCGGATAGGCTGACGAAAATCGTCACCGCCGAGGCCGCCCATGCATTCCGCCGCCTTGCTCGCCCCCCTGCTGGCCGTGGCCGGGGGCGCCAAAACCAGCATCGAGACCCAGCTTTACACCTATCTGGCGGACTTCCCCTGGACGGCCCTGCTGGTCATGGTCCTGCTGGTGGGCCTGGCCGTGCAGACGGCCTCCATCATCTATCTCTACCGACGCCGGGCCCGTGACTTCGAGGAGCCCGCCGGGCCCAAGGGGGCCGCCGCCCCGGACCCCTGGCGGGAGACGGCCGACGCCCTGGATGCGGTCATGCTCCGGCTCCGGCCCGACGGCACGCTGCTCTCCATCAACCGTTTCGGCGAGCGTTTCTTCGGCTGGCGGGAGTCCGAGCTGGCCGGCCGCAGCGTGGTGGGCACCATCACCCCCCGCCGGGACTCCCGGGGCCGCGACCTGGGGCTCATGTGGGACGCTCTGCTCCTGGACCCGGAGGGCCACCGGCACAACGAGAACGAGAACGTGCGCCGGGACGGCGCCCGGGTCTGGATGCGCTGGACCAACCACGCCGTGCGCAACGCGGCCGGGGAGGTGGAGGCCATCCTGTGCATGGGCGAGGACGCCGACGTCCACAAGCGGCTGGAGATGGACAGCCGCCGCCTGGCCATGGCCGCGGACCTCTGCGCCGACGGCCTGGCCATGTTCGACCTGGAGGGCCGCTGCCTGTACATGAACCGGGCCTGGGCCCACATGCACGGCTACCGCTCCGCCGAGGACGTGGACCGGCCCCACGTCACCAGCTTCCACACCCCGGAACAGATGATCGAGGACGTGATCCCCTTCAACCGCACGGTGCTGCACGAGGGCCAGCACCGGGCCGAGGTGCGCCACATGCGGCGCGACGGCTCGGATTTCGACTGCATGGCCTCCGGCTCCCTGCTGCGCGACGAGAACGACGACCCCAGCGGCTACCTGGTCTATGCCCGGGAAGTGACCGAGCAGCGGCGCGTGCAGGAGGAGCTGCGGCGGGTCACGGCCTGGCTCGGGGCCCTGGCGGACAGCACCGACGACCTGTGCGTGGTGTGCGACCGACTGGGACGGCCGGTGTTCTATAACGCGGCCTACGCCCGGGCCGTGCGCGAGGGGGTGGGGGTGGAGATGCGGCCGGGCATGCGGCCCCACGAACTCCTGCCCGATCCGGAGATCCGGGCCTTCTGGGAGCGGGCCCAGCAGCGCGTGCTGGGGGGCGAGCGCTTCCGCGAGCTGGTGGACTTCCGCCTTCCGGACGGACGGCACGGCCGCTGGGACGTGCAGTTCTCCCCCCTGGCGATGGAGGGGGAGATCACCGGGTTCGTGGAGTTCGGGCGCGACGTGACCGAGATCGAGGGCCTGCGCGCCGCCGTGGCCGAGGGCCGGGCCCAGCTGGACCTGATCCTGGAGAACGTGCAGGACATCATTTTCAGTTTGGCCCCGGACGGGGAGCTGACCTTCGTGTCCGGGGCGGCCCTGCGCATCCTGGGCTGGCACCCGCGCGAGCTGGTGGGGCGGCGGCTGGAGGCCCTGGTGCTCCCGGCCGACCTGGCCGAGGGCCAGGCCTTTCTGGCCCGGGTGCAGGAGGGCGGCCAGGGCAGCGTGGAGCTGCGCTCCCGCCACCAGGGCGAGGGCGTCCTCTGGCTCTGCATCAACGCCGCCCCGGTGCGCGACGCCGCCGGGCGGCTGGTCTGCGTGGTGGGATCGGCCAAGGACGTCACGGCGCGCCGGGCCATGGAGCGCGACCTGCGCGAGAGCCGGGAGCGCTTCGAGCAGCTGGCCTCGGGCCTGGACAACATCGTGTTCTGGCTGCGCAGCGCGGACCGCATGCTCTACGTGAGCCCGGGCTACGGGAAGGTCTTCGGCCGCAGCGTCGAGGACCTGCTGGCCCGGCCGGATTCCTGGCTGGAGGCGGTGCACCCCGAGGACCGGGAGCGGATGGCCGCGCAGGTGGGCTCGGAGGCCTACCGGAAGAGCGGGGTGTTCGACGAGCAGTACCGCGTCCTGCGGCCCGACGGCGAGGTGCGCTGGATCCACGCCCGGAGCCTGCCCGTGCAGCGGGACGGGCGGCTGGCGCGGACGGCGGGCATCGCCACGGACGTCACCGAGGTGCACGAGATGACCCGGCGGCTGGAGGCCAGCATCTGCCGGGCCGAGGCCGCGGTGGAGGCCAAGAGCCGGTTTTTGGCCAACATGAGCCACGAGATCCGCACCCCGGCCAACGGGGTGCTGGGCATGCTCCAGCTGCTGGCCACGAGCGGGCTGGACGAGACCCGGCAGGAGTGGGTGGAGACCGCCACGGCCTCGGCCCGCAAGCTCACGGACCTGCTCGCCGACCTCATCGAACTGGCGCGCATGGACGCCGGGCAGACCTGCCTGGACTGCGCGCCCTTCCTGGTGCGCGACGTGGCCACGGGGCTGGCGGCCACGTTCGGGGAGCCGGCCCGGGACAAGGGGCTGGCCTTTTCCGTGCGGGTGGACGACGCCGTGCCCGCCATGCTCCGGGGCGACGCCACGCGCCTGCGCCAGGTGCTGCACAACCTGACGGCCAACGCCGTGAAGTTCACGGAGCAGGGCTCGGTGCGGGTGGAGGTGGGCCTGGCCGGTCCGGCCTGCCGCC
>JBFWIY010000435.1:0-3162 GCA_050255855.1 Desulfovibrionaceae bacterium | reverse complement strand
CGCCTCGGGGGACATGGACTCGCCCGCCAACTGGACGTAGCCGCCCAGGGGCACGGCGGAGAGCTTGTACTCGGTGCGGCCGCGCCGGAAGCCCCAGATGCGCGGGCCGAAGCCCAGGGAGAAGCTGATGACGCCGATGCCCAGGCTGCGGGCCACCAGGAAGTGGCCCAGCTCGTGGAAGAAGATCAGTCCGCCCAGGACCAGGACCACGGCCAGTGCGCCGGTCATTTTCCACCTCCGGCGGGCTGGGGGCGTTTTCCGGTCAGGGCGAGGACGTCCTTGCGCGCCTCGGCCCGGGTGCGGGCGTCCAGCTCCAGCACGGCCTCGGCGGAGGCGGTGTCCGCCCCGGCGTGGCGGCTAAGCGCGCGCTCGATGGCGGCCGGGATGTCCATGAACCCGATGCGGCCCTCCAGGAAGGCGGCCACGGCCACCTCGTTGGCCGCGTTGAGCACGGCGTCCCAGCTCGGTCCGGCGTCGTGGGCGCGGCGGGCCAGGTCCAGGCAGGGGAAGGCCGCCGGGTCCGGGTCCTGAAAGGTGAGGGAGCCCAGGCGCACCAGGTCCAGGGGCTCCATGCCCAGCTCCACCCGGCGCGGGTAGCACAGGCAGTGGGCGATGGGGATGCGCATGTCCGGGACGCCCAGGTGGGCCAGCAGGGACCCGTCCACGTATTCGGTGAGGGAGTGCACGATGCTCTGGGGGTGGACCACCACGGCCACGCGGGCCGCGGGCAGGCCGTAGAGGTGGCAGGCCTCGATGAGCTCCAGGCCCTTGTTCATGAGGGTGGCGGAGTCGATGGTGACTTTGGGGCCCATGCTCCAGTTGGGATGGTGCAGGGCCTCGTCGCGGCCCACGTGGGCCAGCTCGGCCCGGGAGCGCCCGCGGAAGGGGCCGCCCGAGGCGGTGAGCACCAGGCGGCGCAGGTCCTCGCCCCGGTGCCCGAGCAGGCCCTGGAACAGGGCGTTGTGCTCCGAGTCCACGGGCAGGATCACGGCCCCGGACTCGGCGCAGGCGGCGCGGATGAGGTGGCCGCCCAGGACCAGGGACTCCTTGTTGGCCAGGGCGATCCACTTGCCCGCCCGGGCCGCGGCCAGAGTGGGCGGGAAGCCCGCCGCCCCGACGATGGCCGAGAGGACCATGTCCGCGTCCGGATGGGTGGCCGCGGTCAGGAAGCCCTCCGGGCCGTGCAGGATTTTCGGGGTGTAGCCCGTGGGGAGCAGGGCGCGCAGCACCTCGGCCGCGGCCGGGTCCAGCACGGCCAGCAGCCCGGGGCGGAAGGCCGCGGCCTGTTCGGCCAGGCGCTCCACGTTGCGGCCGCCGGTCAGGGCGACGATGCGGAAGAGTTCGGGGTGCCGGGCCGCCACCTTGAGGGCGTTGACCCCGATGGAGCCGGTAGCCCCCAGCACGGCCAGGCCGCGCGGAAAGGGCGGCTGGGCGGCGTCGGCGGGCCAGGTGGAGATGTAGGTGCGCATGGTCGGGGCGGATTCCTCTACATTCCGGGCAGGGCGGCGGACAGGGCCAGGGGCCCGGCCAGGGGCGGGCAGACCGAGGCCACGCCGCCGAAGAGCAGCAGGTCCGGGAACAGGGCCACGGCCAGGGCGTAGGCCGGGGCCACCAGGAGCAGGCTGTCGATGCGGTCCAGCAGGCCGCCGTGGCCGGGCAGGATGGACCCGGAGTCCTTGACCTCCAGCTTGCGCTTGATGGCGGACTCGAAAAAGTCGCCGAACTGGGCCGCCAGGTTGAGCCAGATCCCCAGGGCCAGCCAGGCCGCCAGGGGGGCGTCCCCGAAGACCGCGCCGAGCCCGGCCGTGGCCGCCATGCAGGCCGCCAGCCCGCCCGCGCTGCCCATCCAGGTCTTCTTGGGGCTCACCGAGGGCCAGATCTTGGCCTTGCCCAGGTAGCTGCCCGCGTAGAAGGCCCCGGTGTCCGTGGCCACGGCCGCGGCCAGGGCCAGCAGGATGGCCAGGGGCGGCCAGCGCAGGAAGAAGTGCAGGGCCAGGGGCACGTAGGCCAGCCCGCCGAAGAAGACCAGGCTGTCGCCGTAGGCCGCCTGGGTCCCGCGGCGGCTCCAGCCGCTCAGGAAATAGAGGTTGCCCGCCCACATGGCGGCCATGAGGGCCAGCAGCAGCCAGACGGGGTCGGGCCGGGTGCAGGCCACGAGCAGCACCACCGCGGCCCCGAGGCCGCCGATCTTGAGCCCCAGGTTGTGGCCGCCGGGCCAGAACAGGGAATAGAACTCCCACAGGCCGGGCAGGCAGAAGAGCAGCAGCACCGCGAACAGGGTCCAGCCCCCCAGGATCATGGCCAGGATCAGCGGGAGGGGGAGCACGAAGGCGGTGGCGAGGCGTTTCTGGTGGCTGCTGAGTTGCATTTGGGCTCCTGGAACCGTGGGCTGTTGCCGAGACCAGTGATACGTAAACGATTCCGTAGGCGGGGGCAACCGGCCCGAGGCCGGGACCCGGCCCGGCCGGTCCGGAGACTCCCTTGCGACCTGTTTGATATTGATCGGAAAAGTGCTATGGACGTGTCACCGAGTCGTCATCCGAGCATTCATAGCCAGGAGGCCCGCATGCCCAAGGGTTCCGATCCCTCTCAGGAAACCCCGGTCCGCGGCGCGGCCGATGCCCCCGCGGGGGGCGAGGACCGCCGCTCCGGCGACCTCGACCGCCGCGCCGAGGCGCGCAGGATCAAGGATCTGGCCCGCCGCGCCCAGATGCTCTCCGACCAGATCGAGCACCTGGTGCAGATCGGCCTGGCCCTCTCGGCCGAGAAGCGCGTGGAGCGGCTGTTCGAGATGGTGGTGGAGGAGGCCCGGCGCATCTCGCTGGCCGACGCCGGGACCATCTACCGCGTCACCGAGGACGGCCGCCACCTGGACTTCGTGGTCATGCACAACGACACCATGAACACCTATCTGGGCGGGACCACGGGGAATCCCATCACCCTGCCGCCCGTGCACCTATTCAAGGACGACGGGTCGGAGAACCACGCCAACGTCTCCTCCCACGTGGCCATCACCGGCGAGATGGTCAATATCCCGGACGTCTACGTGGCCGAGGGCTTCGACTTCACAGGCACGCGCAAGTACGACGCGGGCACGGGCTACCGCTCCCAGTCCATGCTGGTGCTGCCCATGCGCAACCACGAGGACGAGATCATCGGGGT
>JBFWIY010000434.1:0-3167 GCA_050255855.1 Desulfovibrionaceae bacterium | reverse complement strand
AGTAGGACGAGCAGTACCCGGCCTTGCGGCGCTCGTCGCGCGAGCCCACGCACTGGAGCCAGGCCATGCGGCGCACCGGCCGCCCGTCCCCGGGCCGCAGCAGGGGCCGCCCCCGGCCGCCCGCGCCCGTGGCGCTGATGAGCCGCTCGAACTCCACCGAGGTGAGCACCCCGGGGTGCTGGCCGTACATGTACATCCCGGCCATGTCCTGGGGGTCGTCCTTGGGGTTGAAGGTCTCGAACCCGGCGGCCAGGATCACCGCGCCCACGCTGATGTCCGCGTGGGTGTCGGTGCGCAGGCGCAGGAAGCGCTTCTCCACCCAGGGGGCGAGGTGGCCGCGGCGCAGGGGCTTGCGCAGGGTCTCGCGGTCCAGGCCCAGCTCGCGCAGCTCGGCCATGCGGTCCTCGTCCAACGCCTGGTCCGGCCCGGCCACGCCCACCACCGGCCGCTTGGGCGCGAGCTCCTTGCTGCGGGAGACGACGCGCTTGACCTCCTCGGGGGGCAGGAGCAGGGAGAGCAGGACCAGTCCGATGTGGGCCTCGCCCGGGCCGCCCTTCTCCAGCTCGGCCACGGCCTCGGCCGCATTGGCGGCGTGCACCACGGGGAACTCGCGCTCCCCGAGCCACTGGCGCAGCTCCTCGGCCACCGTGACGTCCGGCCCCACCACCAGCACCGGGAAGTCCCTGCGGCCCTCCAGGCCGAAGTCGATGGCCCCGGTGGGGCAGGCCTTGACGCACTCCAGGCAGCGCAGGCAGGTGTCCAGGTCCACCACGTAATGATTGGGCAGGTGCTGGGGCACGGGCAAATGGATGGCGCTGCGCCGGGTGAGCCCGGCGTTGAACTCGCTGGGCACGCGCACCGGACAGACCGCGGCGCACTTGCCGCAGCCGATGCACTTGTGCGGGTCCACGAAGGTGGACCTTGTCCGCAGCGTGGCGCTGAACTGGCCGGGGTCGCCCTTGAGGCGCTCCAGCTCGGTCATCAGCAACAGGTCGATGTTGCGGTGGAACAGCCCCTTGCGCAGGCAGAACTGGCTGGAGGAGTCGCGCTCCGTCAGGGGCAGCATCTTGCACATGCCGCAGTGGTCGCTGGGGAACTGGTGGTCCAGGCGCACCAGCTGCCCGCCGATGTGGGCCGCGGCGTCGATGAGGGCCACCTTGTGGCCGGTCTCGGCCAGGTCCAGGGCAGCGCGGATCCCCGCCACGCCCGCGCCCACCACCAATGCACCGTAACTGTCTCGCATGACGCCCTCCCCTATGCGGAGCAGGTCAGTTCTCCGAATTCCTCTTCCTTGAACACGGACAGGGGCGGGGCCTCGGCCGCGTCCCGCCCGGCCTCATAGCCGAAGGCCTCCTGGGTCCGGGCCCCCACCAGCCGGAAGAGCTCCATCACCGGGATGCCGTTGGGGCAGGCGTTGGAGCACTGGCCGCAGCCCACGCAGGACAGGCTCATGTGGGCCATGCGCGTGAGGTGGAAGAACACCGTGTCCGTGGGCATGCGCAGCATGCCGTCCTTGCGGGCCCAGCCCAGGTACTGCCAGGGCTTGTGGTCGAAGACGTCGGTGACGAAGACGCACTCCTTGCAGTAGCAGACCGGGCAGGCCACCCGGCAGTTGTAGCAGTTGACGCAGCCCGCCAGGTGCGCGGCCAGGCCGGAGAGGTCCTGGGTGGCCTCGGCGGTCTCGGCGAACATCTGGTCGCGATAGGCCTCGCGCTCGGCCGTGAGTTGGGCCAGGGCGGCCTCCCGGGCCTCGCCGCCCGGGGCGTCGCTCAGGCCCAGGCGGTCAATGGCCCCCTCCCCGGCCGCGGTCTGGGAGACCACCAGCAGGTTGGTCCCCGCATCCACGCCCACCAGCCCGATGGCCAGGTCGGCGTTGGCCGCGGTGGGGTGCTCGCAGGCCATGCAGGCCCGGGCCGTGGGAAAGCCCTCGATCTTGCCCCCGGCGAGCACGAAGCGGTTGGCCAGGTCCTTGGGGTCGGCCCCGGCCGAGGCCTCGCGCCAGGTGGCGTTGCTCATGGCCCCGAGGCAGTCCACGGCGATGAGCAGCAGGCCCTCCTGGCTGGCCTGGTTGAGCTTCACGAGCTCGATGAAGGCGCGCAGCTCGCAGGGCCGCAGCACCGCGGCCACCGTGCCGTGGGTCTCGCCGTGGGTCAGGCGGGCGAGCAGCCGGGCCCCGCTCAGGGGATAGGCCGGGCTCAGGGGGTTGGCCTGGGTCATCATGGCCGGGTCGGTGATGAGGGCGGGCATGACCGCCTTCTGACCGGGACGCTGGCGCATGGTGAACACGGCGTCGGCCACGCCGCTCTCCAAGAGCGAGGCCAGGAACCCTTGCAGGGCTCCCACCGGGTCTTGGTCCGATACGCCGATGCTGGTGATGGTCGCCATGTCGTCTCCTCCCTTGCGCTCAGACCGCGATGCCCTGGCGGGCGGTGTTGGGCCCCAGGGCGCGGACCTCGTCCACGAGGTGGTTGATGGTCTCGGCGAACTCGTTGCCCTCGCTGGCTCCGATCCAGGTCAGCTTGAGGCGGCGTTCGTCCACGCCGAAGCGGGACAGGATCTCCTTGAGGAGCTTCACCCGCCGCCGGGCCTTGTAGTTGCCGTTGATGTAGTGGCAGTCCCCGGGGTGGCAGCCGCTCACGAGCACGGCGTCCGCGCCCGAGAGCAGCGCCTTGATGACGTACTTGGGGTCCACCATGCCGGTGCACATCATGCGCACCAGGCGCACGTTGGGGGCCTGGACCATGCGGGCCGTGCCCGCCAGGTCCGCGGCGGTGTAGGTGCACCAGTTGCACACGAAGGCCACGATGCTCGGCTCGAAGTCCGGGCCGCCCGTCGCGATGACGGTCGCGCCGGGGGTCTCGCTGGGGGTCGTGATGGCGGTCTCGCTCATGGGATACGCTCCTTGCGACGCGCCGGGCCTAGGGGGCGGCCGGGGCGGGTTGCGGTTGGACCTCGGGGACGACGTCGGATTCGGTTTCGGGCCCGGATGCGGGCTCGGATGCAGGCTCGGGCGGCGGCGGGGGCGGCACCTCGGCCAGCACCCCCTCCAGCTCGGCGAAGATCTGCCGCTCGCTGAAGTGGCGGATCTGGGCCGCGCCGCTCGGGCAGTGCCCGGCGCAGCTGCCGCAGCCCTTGCACATGGCCTCGTTGACCACGGCCACGCCGCG
>JBFWIY010000433.1:0-3187 GCA_050255855.1 Desulfovibrionaceae bacterium | reverse complement strand
CCACGATGCCCGCGAAGATGATCAGCGAGATGCCGTTGCCGATACCCTTGGCGGTGATGCGTTCACCCAGCCACATGAGGAAGATGGTTCCCGCAGTCAGGGTGACAACGCTCATGAAACGGAACATCCACCCCGGATCGACGACCACGGGTGCTCCGGTGGGGCTGGTCATGCTCTCCAGTCCCACGGCGATGCCGAGACCCTGAATGAGCGTGATGAGCACCGTTCCGTAGCGGGTGTATTCGGTGATCTTCTTGCGCCCGGCCTGACCGTCTTCCTTGGACAGCCGCTTCAGTTCGGGGCTGACCACGGTGAGCAGTTGCAGGATGATGGACGCGGAGATGTACGGCATGATGCCCAGGGCGAAGATGGAGAGATTCTTCAACCCGCCGCCGGAGAACATGTCGAACAGGCCGAATAGGGTATTCTGCGCGCTGGCGAAGAACTCCGCCAGCGCCGCGCCGTCCACCCCGGGGACCGGAACGTGGATGCCCAGGCGATAAACGGCCAGCAACAGGAAGGTCCACCCGAGCTTCTTCTTCAGCTCGGGCAGCCGCGCCAGATTTACGACACCGGACAAAGCCACGTATGCGTCCCCTTACTTTCCTTCCAAGGACTTGGCGGAACCGCCGGCCTTGGTGATCTTCTCAGCGGCCGAAGCGCTGAAGCGATGGGCCTCGATGGTCACCGCGGCGGTCACTTCGCCGTCGCCCAGGATCTTGACCGGGGCGCCCGGGCGGCACAGGCCGCGCTCGTAGATGTCGGCCACGGTGATCTCGGACTTGCCCTCGAAGGCGGCCAGCAGAAGACCGACATTCACGGCCTCGTACTCCACCCGGAAGGGATTCTTGAAGCCGCGCTTGGGCAGGCGGCGCTGCAAGGGCATCTGACCGCCCTCAAAGCCCTTCTTGGACTTGCCGCCGGAACGGGACAGCTGACCTTTGTGTCCACGGCCGGACGTTCCGCCCAGCCCGGATCCCGGGCCGCGGCCGACACGTCTGCGGGTCTGGCGCTCCTCGGGGAAGGGATACAATTCGTGCAGATTCATGACTTGGACACCTCAACCAGATGCTTCACGTTCTCGATCATGCCCGCCACGGCGGGAGTGTCCTTCAAAGTATTTTCCTGACGGATGCGTTTGAGCCCCAGGGCGGCCAGCGTCTTGCGCTGGGCCGGGGTGCAGCCGATCAGGCTTTTCACGAGCTTCACCTTGAACACGCGGATTCCCCTTTCTGGTCGTCGTTACTTGCGCGGAGTGACCAGTTCCTTGCCGCGGAGCCCGGACACATCGTCCGCGCTGCGCAGGGAGGCCAGGCCGGTGATGGTGGCGCGCAACACGTTATGGGGGTTGTTGGTGCCGATGGCCTTGGTCAGGATGTCGGACACGCCCACAGCCTCCATGACGGCGCGCACAGGGCCGCCGGCGATGATGCCGGTACCGCGGCTGGCGGGCTTCAGAAGCACCCGGCCCGCGCCGAAGCGCCCCAGCACCTCGTAAGGCAGGGTGCCTTCCAGCACGGGGATGCGGATCATGGATTTCTTGGCCTTGTCGGACGCCTTGCGGATGGCCTCGGGAACCTCATTGGCCTTGCCGAGACCATAGCCGACCTTGCCCTGACCATCGCCCACCACCACCAGGCAGCTGAAGCTGAAGCGCCGGCCGCCCTTGACGACCTTGGCCACGCGGTTCAGGTAGACGATCTTTTCAATCAGCCCGGATTCGTTCTGTTCCACCATCGCGTCACACCCTCTAGAATTTGAGCCCGCCCTCGCGGGCGCCTTCGGCCAGGGCCTTGATGCGGCCGTGGTACAGATAGCCGTTGCGGTCGAAGACCACCATCTCGATGCCTCCGGCCAAAGCCTTGGCGGCTATGTCCTTACCCACCTTGCCGGCGCACTCCAGATTCAGCTTCGCCGTCTCGCCACCTTTGCCCAGGGCCAGGGTGGAGGAACTCGCGAGAGTCCGACCGGCGATATCGTCGATGAGTTGCGCATAGATTTGCCGGTTGGAACGGAAGACCACCAACCTGGGCCTCTCCGCGCTGCCGGAAATCTTCTTGCGGATGCGCACCTTGCGGCGGGCCCGCGATTCTTCCTTCGTCATCTTCATGGCTTCGTCCTGCTTCCCGGGCCTTACTTGGCGCCGGACTTACCGGCCTTGCGGCGGATCTGCTCGTCGACGTACTTGATGCCCTTCCCCTTGTAAGGTTCGGGCGGCCGCACACGGCGCAGCTGGGCGGCGACTTCGCCCACCATCTGCTTGTCCAGGCCGGAAATGGTCAGCTTGTTTCCCTCGGCGGCGGCGTCAATGCCGGCGGGCAGGGGATACTCCACCGGATGGGAATATCCCACGGTGAGCACCACCTTCTTGCCTTGCACGGAAACCTTGTAGCCGACGCCGATCACTTCCAGCGTCTTCTGGAATCCGGCGGTCACTCCATGGATGCAGTTGGCCAGCAACGTACGGCGGAGACCGTGCTGAGCATTGGCCATGCGAGACTCATCCACGGGCGAAACCTGAATCTTGTCGCCCTCGAGCGAATAGGACACCTTGGGATGCACCGGAGTGCTCAAGGCGCCCTTGGGGCCCTTCACGGAAATGGCCTCCGGGCCGATCTTCACCTCGACACCGGAAGGGATGTCGATGGGCTTTTTGCCTATACGGGACATGACCTACTCCCTCGCTACCAGATTTCGCAGACGAGCTCGCCGCCCAGATTGCCTTCCGCGGCCTTGGCCCCGGCCATCAGGCCCCGCGAGGTGGAGAGGATGCAGATGCCCAGGCCGTTCTGCACACGCGGGATTTCAGAAACCCCAACATAGATGCGGCGACCGGGCTTGCTCACCTTCTTCAGACCCGAAATGAGGGGCTTGCCGTCGACATACTTAAGGGCCAACTGCATGCTGGCGCCGTCAACGGAATAATCTTCAATGTACCCTTCCTCCTTGAGGATTCCAGCAATGGAAGCCTTCATCTTGGAGGCCGGGATGTCCACCTGGCGGTGATACGCCTGGTGGGCGTTCCGAATGCGGGTCAGCATGTCGGCGACGGGATCAACAACAGCCATTGTCTTCTCCTTGAGCGATTACCAGCTCGCCTTGCGCACACCAGGCAGTTCGCCGGCGAGGGACTTGTTCCGGAAGCAGATACGGCAGATGCCGTAACGCCGAAGGAAGGCGCGGGAAC
>JBFWIY010000432.1:0-3194 GCA_050255855.1 Desulfovibrionaceae bacterium | reverse complement strand
CTGGCCGTCCAGCCCTACGAGACGCCGTCGGCCCCGGAGGCCTTTGTGCTGGACGGCACCACGGACGCGGGCGGCAAGGTCCGGCTGCACCCCGGGCCGCTCTGGGCCCCGCAGACCCGGGCCGTGCGCCTGGGTGAGCCCGAGGACGACCTGGGCGGTCGCCGCCTCACGGTCTGGCTGTTGCCCGGCGACCGCATGCTCCTGGTCTCGGAGTCGGGCGAAGGGCGCGAGGCCATGCTGCTCCAGGTCCAGGGCACGGAGGGCGCGGCCATCTTCGGCCCGTTCTGGCGCACCCCGCGGGAGTCCGGCTTCCCCTACGCCGTCGCCCCGGAGGACGGCCGGGGCGTGACCTTCCAGGCCACGGTGCAGGCCGTGGCGCGCGAGGGGACCGAGGCCCGGGCCTTTCCCGAGCCGGGCCAGACGCGCGAGCTGGTGCTCTGGTTCGTCCCGGGCGGCCTGATCTTCCAGGGCATGCCCCTGCTCCGGGACCCCGAGGCGGACCGGACCCGCATGGAGGAGCTCCTGGGCCGCCTGCTCACGACGCAGCCCTAGGCGCGGGCTCCGCCGCGCCGCAAGATTTCCCCGGTCCCCGGCGCACCGGGGCCGGCCCATCGCGCCGTCTCCCTGCCGCCGTCTCCCCCTGTTGTCCGGTCGAATCCGCCCGCCCCGTTCCTCATTGGCTTGACGAAGGTTTCCTTCCGATCCTACGCTCGGGACGGGTCGAGACAGGTCGGCCATCCGCGCGGACCCGTCCGGCCCGCCGCCACGATGGCCTTTGGCGCGCGGCCGGGGCGATGACCGGCGCGCCGCTCCATGCAAAACCGCCCAGGGGAGGTTTCCATGCCGCAACACCCGTTGGCCCGGGAACGGCGCATCCGGATGCTCGCCGACATGGCGCTCGTCCGCGCCTTTGAGGACCGCGTCTGCGCACTGGCCCACGAGCCGGGCCGCCTGCCCGGCATGCAGATCACCTGTTACGGCCAGGAGGCCGTGGCCGTGGGGGTGGTCGGGGCCCTGCGGCCCGAGGACGTGGTGGTCACCAACCACCGCAGCCACGGCCACCTGCTGGCCCGCGGCGTGGACCCGGGCGCGCTCCTGGCCGAGATCATGGGGCGGCGGGACGGCCTGAACCACGGCAAGTCCGGCACCCTGCACATGGCCGCCCCGGACCACAACGTGCTCATGACCTCCACCGTGGTGGGGGCCGGGCCGCTCCTGGCCATGGGCGCGGCCTTCGCCCAGCACTACCGGGGCGAGCCCGCCGTCACCTGCGTGTTCTTCGGCGACGGCGCGGCGGCCGAGGGCAGCGTGCACGAGGCCATGAACCTGGCCGCGGTCTGGAAGCTGCCCCTGCTCTTCGTGTGCGAGTCCAACGGCTGGGCCGGGGCCCAGTGCCACGGGGAGCACTGCCCCGTGGGCAGCCTGACGGCCCGGGCCGCGGGCTACGGCATGCCGGGCGAGTCCGTGGACGGCAACGACGTGGAGGCCGTGCACGCGGCCGCCCTGGACCTGCTGGCGCCCTGCCGCGCCGGGGGCGGGCCCGCCCTGCTGGAGTGCCGCACCTACCGCATGCACGGCCACGGCGAGCACGACCCGCACCAGTACATGGACCCGGCCGTGCTGGCCGAGTGGGCCGGGCGCGACCCCCTTGTCCTTCAGGCCGAGGCCCTGCGTCGCGACGGAGCCGGGGACCTGCTGGCCGACCTGCGCGCCCGGGCCGAGGCGGCCGTGGACCGCGCCCTGGCCTTTGCCGAGGCGAGCCCCCTGCCGCCCCCGGAGGCGGCCCTGGACCACCTCTACGCCAACCCCATCGGCTCCGGCGCGGTCGTCACGCCGGGAAAGGAGGGCTGAGCCATGTCCGTCAAGAGCATGGGACAGGCCGTGGCCGAGGCCCTGGGCCTGGCCATGGAGATGGACGAGGGCGTGTTCCTGGCCGGGGAGGGCATCGGCACCGGCATCCACGTGAGCCCGCATTTGCCCACCTTCGGGCTGCTGGAGCGCTTCGGCCCCCGGCGCGTGCGCGACACGCCCGTAAGCGAGGCGGCCATCGCCGGGCTGGCCGTGGGCGCGAGCTGCCTGGGCCTGCGGCCCGTGGTGGAGGTGATGTTCTTCCCCTTCATCACCCTGGCCTCGGACATGATCGTGAACCACGCGGCCAAGCTGCGCTATCTGAGCGGCGGCCTGTCGAGCTTCCCGCTCACGGTGCGGGTCAAGACCGGGGTGTTCTCCGCCGGGTGCCAGCACTCCCATTATCTGGAGGCCTGGCTGGCCCACGTGCCCGGGCTCAAGGTGGTCTGCCCCTCCACCCCGGCCGACGCCAAGGGCCTGCTGCTCTCGGCCATCTTCGACCCGGACCCCGTGGTGGTGGTGGAGGAGATGCCCCTGTACTGGACCATCCACGGCGAGACCCCCGAGGGGGACGTGCGCGTGCCCCTGGGCCAAGCGCGGGTGGCCCGGCCGGGGAGCGACGCCACCCTGGCCGCCTACGGCGGGGCGGTGCACACGGCGCTTAAGGCCGCCGAGGTCCTGGCGGCCGAGGGCATCGACCTGGAGGTGTTGGACCTGCGCAGCCTGCGGCCCCTGGACCTGCCCGCGGTCCAGGCCTCGGTGCGCCGGACCGGGCGCTTCCTGGCCCTGCACGACGCCACGGGCTTCTGCGGCTACGGGGCGGAGCTGGCCGCCGCCGTGGCCGAAACCTGCTTCGACGCGCTCCGGACCCCGCCCCGGCGCATCGCCGCGCCCGAGATCCCCGTGCCCTTCAGCCCGCCCCAGGAGGCCTTTTACAGGCCTTCGGCCGAGCGGGTGGCCCAGGCGGTGCGGGAGATGGTGCGCGGATAGGCGGGAAGACGGAAAGCAAAACGCCCCGGCCGCGTCGCGGCCGGGGCGTTTTTTCATGTCGAGTGGCCGGGTTCAGCTCCGGGCCAGGTTCAGCATGGCCCCGGCGATCCGGTCCAGGGGCAGGACGTGTTCGGCCCCGCCCAGCTTGATGGCCTCCTTGGGCATGCCGAAGACCACGCAGCTGGCCTCGTCCTGGGCGATGGTGGCCGCCCCGGCGTCGTGCAGCTCCCTCAGGCCCTTGGCCCCGTCGTCGCCCATGCCCGTGAGGATGGCCGCCACCGCGTTCTTGCCCGCGTACTGCGCCCCGGAGCGGAAGAGCACGTCCACGCTGGGGCGGTGGCGCGAGACCAGCGGCC
>JBFWIY010000431.1:1242-3195 GCA_050255855.1 Desulfovibrionaceae bacterium | reverse complement strand
TGGGTGTAGGGCAGGCGCTTGTACCACTTGCCCCCCGGGGCCAGGCGCACCGGCGCGTGGCTGAGGGCCGCGGCCAGTCCGGTGCGCGGCAGCTGCTGGAAGTCCACCAGCAGGTCGAAACGCTGGCGGCGCAGGGCCAGGGCCGCGCCCAGGGTGGCGGGGAGGCCCTTGGCCGGGTCCATGGTCCAGACCCGGGCCAGGCGGGGGTTGTGCTCCAGCACGGGCGCGCATTTGGCCTCGGTGAGGAAATGGATCTCGGCCTCGGGCCAGCGCCGGGCCAGCAGTTCGATGCAGGCGGTGGAGACGATGACGTCGCCGATCTGCCGGAGCTGGCAGGCCAGGATGCGCCGGGGGGCGAGGGTGGAGATGTCGGTGGTCACGGCCGCACCAGCTCCTCGTACAGGGCCTCGTAGCGGGCCGCGATCTCGGTCCAGTCGAAGGCCGCGGCGTAGCGGCGCGCGGCCTCGCCCATGCCCTGGCGGCGCGGGGCGTCGCCCAGCAGGGCCAGCAGGTCCGCGGCCATGGCCGGGTCGTCGTCCACCGGGCTCACCAGCCCCTGCACGCCGGGCTCGAAGGTCTCGCCGCAGCCCGGGGCGTCGGTGGTGGCCACGGGCAGCCCGGCGGCCAGGGCCTCCAGGATGACGCGGGAAAACCCCTCCAGGCGCGAGGGCAGGGCGAAGATGTCGGCCGCCAGGTAGAGGTCCAGCAGGCCGTCCACCGGGAGCTGGAGCCGGGTGGGGTCGAAGTCGCCGCCCAGGCTCACGGCCGGGTGGGGCCGCACCAGGTGCGCCACCCCGGCGGCCTGGATGGCCGGGAGCAGGGCCTCGGTGCCGCCGCCCACCACCACCCAGCGGAAGTCCGCTCCGGCGTCGCGCAGGCGCGCGGCCAGGCCCGGGATGCGGTCGAAGCCCTTTTTCGGATGATGACGGCCCACGGTGAGGACCAGGGGCAGGCCCTCGGGCGCGTCCAGCCGGGCGCGCACCTCGGCCCGGCGGGCCGGGTCGGCCGGGGCGGCGAAGCGGGCCGCGTCGATGCCGTTGGGGATGCGCCGCACGCGCTCCGGGGCCGCGCCCAGCTCGGTGAGCAGGGTCGCCAGGGAGGCGGTCATGGCCACGCAGGCCTCCATGCCCGAGACGATGCGCCGCACGTCGGCGTCGCGGGCCGGGTCGCGGCGCACGCCGTAGGCGTATTCCGGGGCCAGCTGCACGTCGTCGCCGTAGGCGCGCATGACGCGCGGGGCCAGCCCGGCCACGCCCTCGCTGGCCAGGCCCTCGGGCCAGGCCCCCATGACCTGCCACACGTCGTGGCCGCGCAGGCGCTGCATGAGCCCCAGGTGGGCCCGGAGCACGGCGGGACAGCGCTTGAGCCAGAAGTGCGTGGCCGGGACCAGCGGCCGCACGGCAAAGGGCAGCCGGGCGTACAGCTCCCGGCGGCGGCGCAGCTCCCGGCCGGGCAGGTAGAGGGTCACCTGGTGCCCGCGCGCCGCCAGGGCGGCGTGCAGGTTGTAGGTGAATATCTCGTAACCGCCCGGCTTTGCCAGGGATTCGAAAATGATTCCGGCGATGTTCATGGGTGTGGGTCCGGCGGGGCCGGAAGCGGAATGCATACGGCAAAGCGCAGGGTTTGTCACCTGCGGCCGGTCTTGGCGGCCTTGGGCCGGGATTTGCCGTTGCCCTTGGCGTTGCCCTGGCCGTTGCCCGGGGCGTCCTTCCGGGCCGGGGTCCCGCCCCCGGGGAGCACGGCCGGGGCCAGGGCCAGGCAGATGGCCCAGGCCCCGGCGGCCAGGGCGGCGAAGGTGCCGGTCCCGGCCAGGGCCGCGCCGCGGTCCCGGGCCAGGGGGTGGGCCAGCAGCGCGGCCAGGAGCACGGCCGCCCCGCCCAGGAGCAGCCCGCGCGCCGCGCCCGCCGGGGCGGCCCGCCGCCGGGCCAGCAGGACCAGCCAGCCCAGCCAGAG
>JBFWIY010000431.1:0-1142 GCA_050255855.1 Desulfovibrionaceae bacterium | reverse complement strand
CCAGCAGCCCGGCCTGGAGCAGGGCCGTGCCCCCGGCCAGGGTCCAGAACCAGCCCGCGGCCAGGGCCGAGAGCGGGCCCGTGAGCCAGGGCCGGGCCGGGAAGGCCCAGTCCGTGAGGGGCGGGGCCAAGGCGGCCAGGGCGGCCGCGGTGAGCAGGAGGATGGCGGGGGTCCGGGCGGAGCTGGGCATGCGGCGGCCACGCCGGGCGCGGGCCCGGCCGGGATGGGGGTGGATGGATGCCCGGGATCATGCCACGCCGGGCGGGCGGAGTAAACGCCGGGCGGATGGGGCCGCCCGGCGCTCAGGTCTTGGATTCGGATTCGGGGCTCAGGTCCGGTCGCGCTCCGCGCCGCGCTGGGCCAGGGCGGCCAGGCGGCCCAGGTCCAGGTGGAGCTGCTGGCAGCCGAGCATCAGGTCCAGGCAGCGGCGCGGGGAGAGCCCGGTGCGGTCCGAGGCCCGGCGCAGGCCGTCGGCCAGGGCCCCCAGGCGGCAGAGCACGTCCAGGATCATGGCCCGGAGCTGCTCCACGCTGGGCGGGACGGGAGGCTCGGCGTCGCGGCCGGGGCCGGGCTGCGCCCCGGGCAGGGGGGTCACGGCGCAGCCCAGGGCCGCGGCCATGTACTCCAGGGGGCGGGTGTCGTGCAGGATGTCCATGATGCGCAGCAGGTCCTCGGCCCCGAGCTTGGCCGAGCCCGGGCTGCGCGGGTTGATCTCGTTGTAGAGCGAACTCGGCCGTTTGCCCAGGCGCTGGGCCAGGTCCGACACCGAGATGTCCCGGCGCTCGATGACGGCCTGGTGCGTGATCTCCAACAGATGCCCCATGGTCCCCCCCTCGTGGTTTTCCGTCAGACGGTCGGCGACGGATTCTGACCCCATGCATCAGCCTATGCGGAAAATGCGATGAGGTGTCAAGACGGCCGGGGCGGGGGAGGGGGATGGGGGAGGGGAAGGGAGGGAAGGGGGGCGGGCTACTCGGTCGGGGCGGCCAGCACGTCCCGGCCGGAGAAGAGCCGCACCAGGGCCGGGGTGTCCAGGTCGCGGGTCCGGCGGCCGTCCGGGGCCGCCAGGTCGAGCCCGGCCCAGGACAGGGCGAAGCCGGGACCCTGGGCGTCCAGGGCGAACTGGAGCACCAGGTCCCCGG
>JBFWIY010000430.1:0-3207 GCA_050255855.1 Desulfovibrionaceae bacterium | reverse complement strand
AACGCCCCGCCGTTCCGGGACGCTTCACAACCCCCGAGGAGGACGCCCTATGGCGAAGCCCAACTACCAGGCCGCCAAACGAGCCCGCGATCTGGCCAAGAAAAAGAAGCAGGAAGAAAAACGCCAGCGCCGTCAGGAGCGCCGCAGCGGGGAGCCCCAGGACGCCGACGGCGACCGCCGCGACGACGAGTCCGAGGCCCCGGACTCCGGCCCGGCGGAGGAAAATAAAGAGCCCGCCCCCTGACGGGGACGGGCTCATGGTCGGGTCGTATTCAGCGACCGGCCGGAACTACCAGCGCGGACCGCGCGGCTCGCGGGGACGGGCCTCGTTGACCTTCAGCGTGCGACCGCCGAAGTCCTTGCCATCCAGATTCTCGATGGCCTGGCGAGCGCCCTCGTCATCCATCTCCACAAAGCCGAAACCGCGGGGGCGGCCGGTCTCGCGGTCGGCCACCAGGTTGACGCTGGTCACCTGGCCAAAGGTTTCAAAACGAGCGCGGATTTCGTCTTCCGTGGCGGACCAGGGCAGATTGCCGACATACAGCTTCTTGGACATACCGAAAGTTCTCCAACAAAGTAAGGGTTCCTTGGCGCACATGCGCCCTTCAGCAAAAAAGGAGCGGCGTGCCAGATGCAAGCGCTGCTCCTTGGACAACTCGATCAGCCTTGCCGGGAACGGTCGAGCGTTCGACCGAGCCACCGGGGACTCCCGGCAAAGTCCTGCACAAGTACCCACCACCATCGCGCCTGTCAACTATATTTTTGTCTTTTTTTTCACCCCCCCCACGGCGGCGGCCGGACCCGGCGCCGGACGCCCGCGGGTTGCCCTCGCGCCGAGGCTCCGGTAAGGTGTGCGATGGAGCCCCCGCATGACCCGATACGACCTGACCTTTTCCGTCCCCTGGAACGTGTTCCTGCTCACCGCGGGGTCGCTGCTCTGCGCCGTGGGGGTGAACGGCGTCATCATCCACCAGCACTTCCTCACGGGCGGACTCTTCGGGGCCTGCCTGCTCCTCTACTACGCCACGGGCTGGCTCACCCCGGGCCTGTGGTACGGACTGCTCAACCTGCCGCTGTTCGCCCTGGGCTGGGTCATGGTCAGCCGCCGCTTCTTCTTCTACAGCATCTACGCCACCGCGGCCTTCACCCTCATGGTGGAGTTCGTGCGGCTCGACCTGGGCGTGCACAACCAGCTCTACGCCGCCGTGGCCGCCGGGGTGCTCACCGGGGCCGGGGGCGGCATGATCCTGCGCTCCCTGGGCTCGGCGGGCGGGCTGGACGTGGTGGCCGTGATCCTGTTCCAGCGCTTCAACATCGGGGTGGGCAAGTTCTACTTCGTGTTCAACGCCCTGCTCTTCAGCCTGAGCCTCACCACCCTGGAGCCGGACCTGTTCATCGCCTCGCTCATCCTGGTGTTCATCTCTTCCAAAGTAGTGGACGCGGTGCTGGCCCTGTTCTCCCAGCGCAAGGTGGTGCTCGTCATCTCGCGCCATTCGCGCGAGATCGCCGGGGACATCCTGGAAAAGCTGCACATCGGGGCCACGTTCCTGAAGGGGCACGGGGCCTGGAGCGGGGAGGACCGGGACGTGCTCATGACCGTCATCAACAACATCCAGCTCAAACGGCTGGAGGAGCTGGTCTTCAGCCGGGACGAGCAGGCCCTGTTCATCGTGGAGAACACCTTCAACGTGCTGGGCACGGGGTTCTCCCGGCGCAAGATCTACTAGGAAAAATCAGCTCCCCGCGGCCTCCAGCCGGTCCAGCAGGCCGAACAGGGCGGTCTGCATGTCGGCCAGCTCGCCGGAGCGGGCCAGCATGTCCTCGGCGGTCTGGACGCTGGCCGAGGGCGTGGCGATCTCGTCCGCGCAGTTCCGGATGAGCTCGGCCAGGGTGGCGGCCGTGGCCTCCAGGTGGAACTGGAGGGCCACGACGCGGTCCTGGTACACGAAGGCCTGGTTGGCGCAGCGCAGGCTCTGGGCCACGCGCACCGCGCCCTCGGGGATGGAGAAGGTGTCCCCGTGCCAGTGCAGGGCGGGCAGCACCCGGGGCATGGGCTTGAACAGCGCGCAGCCCGCGGCCCCGTCGGTCATCTGCACCGGAAAGAACCCGATCTCCTTGTGGGCGTTGCGCGTCACCTTGCCGCCCAGCACCACGCTCAGGAGCTGGGCCCCCAGGCAGATCCCGATCACCCGCGCCCCGGCGGCCACGGCCGCGGCCAGGAACTTCCGCTCGGCCTTGAGCCAGGGGTACTGCTCCTCCTCGTACACGTTCATGGGCCCGCCCATGACCACCACGAAGGAGCAGGCCTCCGGGTCCGGGAACTCCTGGTCCAGGTAGGCCTTGATGAAGACCAGCTCGTGGCCCTTGTCGCGGGCCCAGTCGGCGATGGCTCCGGGTCCCTCGAAGTCCACGTGCTTGATGCAATGAATCTTCATGTTTTCCTCCTGGTTGCGAGGCAGCAAATTTAATCGATCCCGGTCGGTGCGGCCCCGGCGCGGCGCGCCCGGGCCTCGGCCATGGCCGCAAGGTACGACGCCCGGCAACGGTTTTCAATGGCCTGCAACGCGGCCAGGGCCCCGTTGAAGTCCGTGGGGTCCGCGGCGAACAGGCCGTGGCCGTGCACGATGACCCCGGCCTCGCCCCGCAGGGCTGGGGGCATGGTGCGGCCCAGGCCGCGCGGCCCGGCCCCCACCTCGCCCGGCACCACGGGCGCGCCCCCGGCCCGGCGCGGCCGCGGGCAGCGCAGGTGGCACTCCCCGGCCCGGCCCACCGGACAACCGGCCGCGTCCGGCTCCTCGCAGACCAGGGAGCGGATGACGCAGAAGGGCGGGTGGCCGTGCAGGATGCAGGCCGGGGCCGCGCCCGAGGCCGTGGCGTCCGGCAGGGCGTACACGGCCAGGTGGGCGGGCAGCTCGCTGGAGGCGGTCAGGGCCGCGCTGCTCGCCGGGCGGCCGTCCGGGCCCAGGTCGCAGGCGTCGAGTTTCCCGGCCAGGTCGTCCAGAAAGCCGCCGGACCGGGAAATGAGCACCCGGCTCCCCAACCGGCAGGAAATGTTGCCGAAGCTGGAATCCACCAGCCGCCGGGCCACGGTGGCGCGCCCGGCCTCGGCCAGGGCGGCCCGGGCCGCGGCCTCGTCGGCAAAGGGTCCGGCCGCCAGACCGGGCGGAGCGGAGCACACGGGCAGGGCCGCGTCCAGGTGCGCCACGG
>JBFWIY010000429.1:0-3215 GCA_050255855.1 Desulfovibrionaceae bacterium | reverse complement strand
GTACTCATTTGTAATAATATCCGTCAGTTGACTTTACCCGTCATTTAGGGGATATTAAACAAGATATGTCTCCCGGGCCGCCGCGACGTCGCGGCTCCGCTACGGGAACAAACACCCCCAACGGCGCGGCGCGGCGCGGTAGGCGATGAGACTCTGGCACCTCGGCATTATTTCCACCGCCCTCGTCGCACTGGCGCTGACCGCGCTCTCGCACGTCGGCGTCAAGATCCCCAACCCCGTCCTGATCTTCACGCTCTGCATCGTGGTTTCGGCCTACCACGGCGGATACGTCCCCGGGCTGGTCAGCACCGCCATCACCTTCGCCTTCGTCCTCGTGGACTGGTCCTCGCCGGGCGGCCTGTTCCAGTATACGGCCCGCGACGCCACCCGGCTGCTCGTCTTCGTGGCCACCGTGCCGCTCATGAGCCTCCTCGTCTCGCAGCTGCACGGGCGGAAACGGAAGGCCATCGAGCAGGTCACGGCCTACGCCAAGGAATTGCGGGCCGGCGAGGCCCGGCTGGTGCGCGCCGAACTGGTGGCCGGGACCGGCAACTGGGACGTGGACCTGGCCACCGGACGCCTGGCCACCTCGCCCGGCGCGAGGCGGATCTACGGCATCGACGAGACCTACGACACGTTCGAGAGCGTGAAGGGCGTCCCCCTGCCCGAGCACCGGGCCGAGCTGGACGCCGTGCTGCAACGGCTCCTGGTCGACGACGAGTCGTACTCCCTGGAATTCAGGATCCGGCGGCCCCGGGACGGGGCCATCGTGGACATCTACTCCCGGGCCGCGTTCGACCGGCGGGAGAACAAGATCTTCGGCATCATCCAGGACATCACCGAGCGCAAGCGCATCGAGTCGAAGCTGCGGGACGCCCTGACCAAGGCCGACAGCGCCAACAAGGCCAAGACGCTCTTCCTGGCCAACATGAGCCACGAGATCCGGACCCCCCTGGGCGGCGTCCTCGGCATGCTCCAGCTGCTCCAGGACGAGGTGCGCGACCCCGCGCAGGCCGCGCAGGTCGCCGCCGCCATCCAGTCCTCCCGGCGGCTCACGGGATTGCTGTCGGACATCCTGGACATCTCCCGCATCGAGGCGGGAAAGATGCCCGTCCTGCGCCGGGCGTTCCGCCTCCCCGACCTGAAGGACGCGGCCCGCGACCTGTTCCGGCAAAAGATCGAACAGAACCGCAACACGCTGGAATTCCACGTTGCGCCGGAGGTCCCCGAATGGGTGGTCGGGGACGAGGGCAAGGTCCGCCAGGTCCTGTTCAACCTGATGGACAACGCCCTGAAGTTCACCAGCGACGGCGTGGTGTCCGTGTCCATCACCGCCCTGCCGGGCTGCGGGGACGCCTGCCGGGTGCTGTTCGTGGTCTCCGACACCGGCGACGGGATGTCCGACGAACTCCTGAAAAACGTGTTCGAGTCGTTCGTCCAGGGCGACAGCTCCTTTGTCAAACGCCACCAGGGCGTCGGCCTCGGGCTGGCCATCGTCCGGCGGCTGGTGGAGCTGCTCGGCGGCGCGCTGTGCGTCGAAAGCGAGGTCGGCCGGGGATCGAGCTTCTACCTGAGCCTCCCCTTCGAGCGGGGCGGCGAGCCCCGGGAGGCCGACGACGCCGGGCGGAAGCCCCCCGCGCCCGCCCCCTCGGCCCCCCGGCGCATCCTGGTGGCCGACGACGACAACGTCACGCGCCTGGCCTCGCAGGGCATCCTGAAACGGGCCGGGCACGTGGTGGTCTGCGCCACCGACGGCCGCGAGGCCCTGGAAAAGCTGCGGCAGTCCGACTTCGACATGATCCTGATGGACATCCAGATGCCGGTCATGGACGGCGTGGAGGCGGCGCGCATCATCCGCACCGACCCGCAATACGCCGCGGTCCGAGACATCCCCATCGTCGCGGTCACGGCCTACGCCATGCCCGGCGACCGGACCATGTTCCTGGACTCGGGGTTCAGCGACTACATCGCCAAACCCTTCGACAAGCAGGAGCTGCTCCACAAGGTCGACGCCGCCGTGTCCGGCGGGCCCGAGATCGGGCCCGGGACCGGACCCGGGACCGGACCCGACCCGGCCGGGTGATCCCCCCGGGCCGCGCCCCCCTTGCCGCCGGAGCCCGGGTGGCGTAATTTCGGGAATCCCGCGTCCGCACGGGCGTCCGGCCCGCCCGCGTCCGGCCCCGACGCCGCCCCCCGACGCCACCCCCTCGACGCCAACCCCGAGGAGACGCCCCATGAGCACGACCACGGCCCCCGCCCGACTGGGCGTCCTGGGCGGCAGCTTCAACCCCGTGCACAACGGCCACCTGCGCATGGCCGTGGAGGCCCTGGAGCAGCTCCGGCTCGACCGCGTGGAGCTCGTGCCCGCCGCCCACCCGCCCCACAAGGACGACCACGGCCTGCTCCCCTTCGCCCGTCGCCTCCGGCTGACCGAACTCGCCGCCGCCGGACACCCGGCCCTGGCCGCCAGCCCCATCGAGTCCCTGCGCCCCGGCCCCTCCTTCACCTGCGACACCCTGACCTGCTACCGCACCCAGACCCCGGCCGCGGACCTCTTCTTCATCCTCGGCTCGGCCACCTTCCTGGAGCTCCCCACCTGGCGGCGCTGGCAGGATCTGCCCACCCTGGCCGACCTGGTGGTCGTGGGCCGCTGGGATGTGGACGACGCCCGCCTCGCCGCGGCCGTGGCCGAATACTGGCCCCGCGCCGAACGCGAGGCCGAAGGCCTGTGGCGTTTCCCCACCGGCCACGCCCTGCACCGCATCCGCATGCCCCGCCTGGACATCAAGGCCGCCGACCTGCGCCGCCGCTGGCGCGAGGGCCACAGCCTCTGCGGCCTCGTCCCCGCCCCCGTGGCCGTCGACCTCGCCAAAGACACCGCCGAGATCGAAGCCGCCTGGGGGGCGCGCATCACCGGCTAGACGAGTCAAAAAAGCCTCCCCCGCAGAGCGGGACGCCGTGGCGCTAAGCCGCCTGGTCGCATTCGCGCCCAGCCGGCCAAGCGCCACGTTGCGGCGGCCGGGGGGCTCACGCCCCCCGGACCCCCTGTTTGCGCGGCGGTTTCCGCCCGGCGCGGGTGACGCCGTGTCGGGGCCGTTCCGCCGCGCTCGCACCGGGCGGAAACCGTCGCGCGAGGGGTGGGCAGGGCAGGACTTGGGGACGGCCCTGTGGGGGATGCGATGCGAGGAGCGCGATCTCGGGGGCGTTGGGGCGGA
>JBFWIY010000428.1:0-3226 GCA_050255855.1 Desulfovibrionaceae bacterium | reverse complement strand
GGCCACCTTCGCCCTGGACGCCGACCGCACCCGGGCCCTGGCCGCCCTGGCCGCCCGCTCCGGCGTCACCGCCGGGGCCCTGCTCCAGGCCGCCTGGGCCGTGCTCCTGGCCCGGCTGTGCGACGCCGACGACGTGGTCTTCGGCCTGGTCACCTCGGGCCGCGAGGCGGACCTGGGCCCGACGGCGGACGTGGAGCGGCTGGTGGCCGTGTGCATCCGCACCGTGCCGGTGCGCGTGCGCCTGGACGACGCCCCGGCGGGCGCGGCCGAGACCCTGCCCGCCCTGGCCCGCCGCATCCAGGCCGACGCGGCCCGGCGGCTGTCCCACGAGACCCTGCCCCTGGCGGACATCCAGACCCTGGCCGACCCCGGGGCCGGACTCTTCGACCACCTGCTGCTCTTCGAGACCTACCCCACCGCCATGGAGGACCACGGCCTGCGCCTGGACGGGGTGCGCGGCACGGAGCAGCTCCCCTACGGCCTGGGCCTGGCCGTGCTGCCCGGAGCGGAGCTGGGCTTCCGCTTCTCCTACGACCGCCGCCGCTTCCCCGAGGCCTTCATGGCCGACCTGCGCGGGCGCTGGCTGGCCGTGCTGGACGCCGTGCTGGCCCACCCGGACGCCCCGGCCCGGGCCTGCGCCGACCTGCCCGAGGCCCAGGCCCGCCGCCTGACCGCCCGGGCCGCGGCCGCCCGCCGCCCCTGGGACGACGCCCGGCCCCTGCCCCTGCTCTTCGCCGAGCGCGCCCGGCGGGACCCCGAACGCATCGCCCTGACCTGGGAGGGCCCGGACGGGCCCGTGGACATCTCCTACGGCCGCCTGGCCGCCCGCGTGGCGCAGCTGGCCGAGGCCCTGCGCGCCCTGCTCGCCGGGGACGCCGGGCCCGGGGCCCCGGTGGCCGTGTGCCTGGAGCGCGGCCCGGACCTGCCCGCCGCCCTGCTGGCCGCCCAGGCCGTGGGCGCGCCCTACGTGCCCCTGGACCCGGTCTATCCCGCCGACCGGCTGGCCGCCATCCTCGAAAGCAGCGGCGCGGCGGTGCTGGTGGCCCAGGCCGCCACGGCCGACGCCCCCGGGGCCGAGGCCGCCGGGCGGGTGCGCCTGCTGCGCGTGGACGAACGGCCCTGGCCGCCCGAGGGCGAAGCCCGGACCCTGGACATGGAGGGCGACGCCCGGACCCTGGACCTGAAGACCCTGGACCTGAAAGCGGCCCCGGGCCCGGACGACCTGGCCTACGTCATCTACACCTCCGGCTCCACGGGCGCGCCCAAGGGCGTGGAGGTCACCCACCGCGGGCTGACCAATTTCCTGCGCTCCATGGCCGAGACCCCGGGCCTGGGCCCGGACGACGTGCTCGTGGCCGTGACCACGGTGTGCTTCGACATCGCCGGGCTGGAGCTCTTCCTGCCCCTGATCCGCGGGGCCCGCGTGGTCCTGGCCGGACGCGAGGACGCGGCCGACGCCGGACGCCTGGCCGCCCTGCTGGACCGCCACCGGGCCACCGTGCTCCAGGCCACGCCCACCACCTGGGCCATGCTGACGGAGCGCGGCTGGGGCGGGCGGCCGGAGCTCAAGGCCCTGGTCGGCGGCGAGGCCCTGCCCGCGCCCCTGGCCGCGGCCCTGACCGAACGCTGCGCCGAGGTCTGGAACCTCTACGGCCCCACCGAGACCACCATCTGGTCCACCCTGGCCCGGGTGGAGCGCGCGGGCGCGGCCGGGAGCGCCCCGGCCGTGGGCATCGGCAAGCCCATCGCCAACACCTCGGCCTGGGTCCTGGGCCGGAACCTGGAGCTGTTGCCCGACGGGGCCGTGGGCGAGCTGTGCCTGGGCGGCGATGGCCTGGCCCGGGGCTACCGCGGCCGACCGGACCTCACGGCCGAGCGCTTCGTCACCCTGCCCTTCCCGCCCTTTGAGCGCGTCTACCGCACCGGGGACTTGGCCGCCTGGAACCCCGCGGGCGGGCTGGACTACCTGGGCCGCTCGGACTTCCAGGTCAAGGTGCGCGGCTTCCGCATCGAGCCGGGCGAGGTGGAGGACCGGCTCACGGCCGCCCCGGGGGTGAGCCGGGCCGTGGTCATGGCCGGGGACTGGCGCGGCGCGGGCCCGGAGCTGGCCGCCTGGCTGGCCGGGCCGGACGGCGCGACGGCCATGCCCGACGACGCGGCCCTGCGCGCGCTCCTGCTGCGCGAGCTGCCCTATTACATGGTCCCGGCCTGCTTCGTGCGCCTGGACGAGCTGCCCCTCACGCCCAACGGCAAGATCGACCGCAAGCGCCTGCCCGCGCCCGAGGCCCCGGCCCGGCCGGCGCCCGGGGCCCCCGGCCCGGCCCCGGCGGACGACCTGGAGGCCCGGCTCTGCGCCTGCTTCGCCCAGGCCCTAGACCTGCCGCGCGCCGACCCGGGCACCCATTTCTTCGCCCACGGCGGGGACAGCCTGCGCGCCCTGCGCCTGTGCGCCGCCGTGGAGGCGGCCTGCGGGCGGCGCTGCCCGGCCGGGGAGCTCTTCCGCGCCCCCACCCCGGCGGAGCTGGCCCAGCGCCTGCGCACGGCCGGGACGGCGGACACGGCCCAGCCCTTCGGCCCGGGACCGGAGCCGGAACCGGGCTACGGCCAGGCCGAGGCGGCGCAAGATTTGACGCATGATCCGGCGCATGATCCGACATATGATCCGGCCCACGATTTAGCCACCGACCTGACCGAGGACGAAATGGCCCTGTTGCGCCGCCTGGCGGAGGACTGACCATGGGCACGGCCGACATCGACACCGCCCGCCTCAAGGAGCTGACCCGCCGCGCCCTGGCCGGGGACGCCGCGGCCGTGCGCGAGCTGCGCGCCCGGGGGGTGCTCGGCGCGCGCCCGGCCGAGGGCCCGCTGCCCGCCTCCCCGGCCCAGCAGAGCCTGTGGCTCTTCGAGCAGCAGCACCCCGGCTCGGCCCTGTACGCCATGCCCGCCTTCCTGCCCCTGCCCCCCGGCGCCGCGCCCGAGGCCGCGGCGCACGCCGTGACCGCCCTGGCGGCGCGCCACGAGGCCCTGCGCACCGTGTTCGAGGCGCGCGAGGGCCTGCCCTGGCTGCGCGTCCTGCCCCCCGCCCCGGTCCCCCTGCCCGTGCTGGGCGGGGCGGACGCGGACCCGGCCGCGCGCCGCCGGGCCCTGGACCAGGAGCTGGCCCGGCCCTTCGACCTGGAGCGCGGACCCCTGGCGCGGTTCTTCTTCGTCCCCGAGGCGCGGCCCG
>JBFWIY010000427.1:0-3227 GCA_050255855.1 Desulfovibrionaceae bacterium | reverse complement strand
TGAACTATCCTGGCCGACGTCGGCCCGGCTCCGGTCCAACGAGAGGGGGAGGACCGCTTCCATGCGCCTGCGCCTGACGCTCTTCAAAACCCCGTTCGCCAAACTCCTGGCCGCCATCGGCACCCTGCTGGTCGCCAGCTCCATCGGCTTCTACCTTTTCGAACTCAGCGGCAGCCAGCCCCACGACCTCTTCACCTCCCTGTGGTGGACCGTGGTCACCCTCACCACCGTGGGCTACGGCGACGTCGTTCCCAATACCCTGGGCGGAAAGCTCATGGGCTTCCTGGTCATGATCTGCGGCATCGGCCTCGTCTCCACCTTCACCGGCAACATCGCCTCCATGCTCGTGGAGCGGAAGGCCAAAAAGCGCAAGGGCCTGCTGGAGGTCAAATTGAACCACCACGTCATCCTTATCGGCTGGAACGGATTCGCCGAAGGCCTCGTCAAGACCCTCAAGGAAAACGGCGTCCTGCGCGAGTCCAACCTGGTCCTCGTGGGCGCCATGCCCCAGGAGGCCCGCGACGAGATCGCCTTTTCCCTCGACCTGGGCGAACGCCTCCACTTCATCTGGGGCAACCCCACCCAGAAAAACGTCGTGGCCAAGGCCAAACCCGAGGCCGCCCGCGTGGTCTACATCGTGCCCCAACAGGGCAAGGACCCCAAGGAAGCCGACCAGGACAGCATCTACGCCGCCCTCATCGTCCGCGGTCTGGCCCCCAAAACCCCCATCTACGGCGAAACCGCCTTCCCGGAAAACCGCGAACACATGCTCCGCGCCGGCGTCACCGAAATCCTGGTGCGCGGGGAAATCGCCTCCCGCATGCTCGGCATGATGGGCGTCACCCCCTCGGTCTTCTCCTTTGTCCAATCCCTCATGGGCGTGCGCGGCGAATCCCTGCTCGGATTCCGCGTCCTGGACCCCGCGGAAAAACGCCTCACCTGGGGCGAACTCGTGACCACCAGCCGCACCCGCGACCAGTCCCTCCCCCTGGCCCTGTGCCAGACCAGCCACGCCCTCTCCCTGGAAGACATCCTCGACCAGGGCTCCGCCCTGGACAACTTCATCCTGGAACTCTTCGCCACCGCCGGACAGGAAACCAGCATGGGCCAAAGCGGCCCCACCGTCCTGACCAACCCGCCCGACGCCCAGGCCCTGGATAAATACGACGCCCTGCTCTACCTCAAACCCGCCAGGACCAACCCATGACCCCCGCCCCCTCCATCGCCTGGGGCCAGATCCCCCTGTTCAAGGACTTCCCCGAGGCCTGGCTCGACGAGGTCAAGACCATCTTCCAGACCGAGACCCGCACCACCGGCGAAACCCTCATCGCCGAAGGCGAGCCCGGCGACGAACTCTACATCCTGGTCTCCGGCCGGGTCCGCGTCTCCAAGGCCATGCTCGCCAAAGGCATGGCCCTGCCCATCATGGACCTGCAAAATACCTCCAAGACCCTGGCCACCCTGGACCAGACCACCTACCCCGTGTTCGGCGAAATGGCCCTCATCGACCACGATACCCGCTCCGCCACCATCACCGTGCTCGAAGACGCCCAGTTCCTGGTCACCAGCCGCGACCGATTCTACGGCCTCATGGAACGCAACCCCCGACTCGGCAACCGCCTCCTGCTCACCATCGGCAAACGACTCACCGCCACCATCCGCCGAAACAACACCGAACTCGTCAAAATCTCCACCGCCCTCGCCCTCGCCCTGTCCAGGTTCGTCAAGGCCTAGGGAAAAGGGGACAGGAGGAATCGGGGGAAGGGGAAAACCCCCTCTTCAGGAGAGGGGCCCACTCACGTGGGTTTTACGGGGACGAGTTTCCGGGGGACGGCCGCCACGGACCGTCGGACGGAGCGCTTCCCCCAAATCCCGTCGCGGAGCGACCCCCTTCCCCCGGCCCCCCATCCCCTTTCCCCCAGACCTTTTTATTTGGGCTATGGCTTGGTTCCGGACTTCTTTCCTGCCCTGACAACCCTCCGCGCCGCGATGCCCGCTTGGCGCGTGTGACGCCGTACCGGACCCCGGTTCGACGAGTCACGCGCCAAGCGGGCATCGCGGCGCAAAATGGGGGGTCCGGGGGGGCCGCTGCCCCCCCGGCCGCCGGAGGCTTCTTTGAGTTAGACCGTCAGGGCCAGGACCTGGTCCAGGGAGCCCACGCTTTGGCTTTCGGTTCCGGGGGCGTTGGCGGCGGCCAGTTTGGCCAGGACGGTTTTGGGTCCCAGTTCGAGGAACCGGGTGATGTGGGCCTCGGTGTGCAGGCGGTCCATGATCTGGATCCAGAGCACGGAGGAGGTCATCTGGCGGCCCATGATTTCGCGGATGGCGGCCGGGTCGTTTTCCGGGGCCGCGGTGGCGTCGAAGTAGACCGGGAAGGCGGGGGCGTTCCAGTCCAGGCCGTGCAGGCAGGTGCGGAACTCGTCTGCGGCGTCCTGGATGAGCGGGCTGTGGAAGGCCCCGGACACGGCCAGGGGCACGGCGCGGCCCTTGGCCTCCTTGGCCAGTTCGCCTGCGCGCTCCACGGCCGGGCGCAGGCCGCTGACCACGAACTGGGCCGGGGAGTTGTAGTTGGCGATGCGCAGGAGCAGGCCGGTTTCGGCCGCGGCCTGGGCCACGATGGCCTCCACGGTCTCCTGGCCGAGTTTGACCACGGCGGCCATGGCCTGGTCCGGGCCGCCGCACTGGGCCATGAGCCGGCCGCGGACCGCGGTGGCGCGCAGGGCGGCCTCCGGGGTGAGCACGCCCGCGGCGGCCAGGGCGGAGAACTCGCCCAGGCTGTGGCCCGCGGCGGCGGCCGGGCGCAGGCGGTCCTTGAGGCTCAGCCAGACGCAGAGGTTGGCGCAGGTCAGGGCGGGCTGGAGGGCGCGGGTGTCGGCCATGTCCGCGGCCTCGTCGCGCCAGTAGATGTCGCGCAGGGGCAGGCCGGACTCGTGTTCGGCCAGTTCCCAGAGCTGCATGAGGGAGGGCTTGGCCTCGGCCAGGTCGCGGCCCATGCCGCGTTCCTGGGAGCCCTGGCCGGGGAAGAGGATGGCGTAGTTGCTCATGGTGTCTCCTTGGGCGGGGATGGCTGTGCAGTACGAGGTCCGGGCCGGGGCTGTCAAGGTTGGGAGGAGTAGGGAGGAGTAGGGAGGGGTTGGGAGGGGGGCGGCGTTGGTCCGGGCGGGCCGGGGCCCGGCCGCGTCTTTGCCCGACCCTTGCCGAAGGGCGCGGGAAGCGGCTAGGGGATT
>JBFWIY010000426.1:0-3228 GCA_050255855.1 Desulfovibrionaceae bacterium | reverse complement strand
CCCCAAGGCCCGACGCCTGCGCGAGGACCTGGAGCAGGCCATGGACGACGTGCGGACCACCATGGTCCGCGGCCTGGACCCGGCCGCCCTGGCCGCCTGCCTGGAAGGGCTGCAGGCCATGATCGAGAACCTCTCCCAGGACATCGACCAGCCGCCCCTGCTGCTGGAGGATGTCGTGCTGGAGCCCGTGCTCCTGGAGGACATCGTGCTGGAGCCCGTGGACGACGCGGAGCTGGCCGCCGCCCTGAACGCGCCGGGCGCGCCAAGGACCGCGCCCCACCAGGCCGCCCCGGCCCCCTCGCCCACCCCGGCCAGCCCCGTCCCGGTCGGCCCCGTCCCGGTCGGCCCCGTCCCGGCGGCGACACCCGCGCCGACACCTGCCGCGCCTGCCGCAGCCGCCGCCCCGGCCGCCGCCCCGGCCGCCCCGGCGGCGGATTCCGGCGGCCCCCACGACGACCTGACCAGCGACGCGGACATCCTGGTGCTGCGGGACTGAGGCGGCTTGCCTTCATGTCCGCCCGAGGCTACAACCCCCACCGACCGCCATCCCCCAGGCTCCGAGGATCCCGCATGACCACCCTTCGCCCCCCGGCCCCCGTCTCCGCCCCCGCGGCGGCCCGTCTCCGCCCCTGTCCGCCCCGCACGGGGGTCCGGGCATGACCCTGCGCGAGCTCATGGACCGCCGCCCGGCCCTGTGCGCCGCGGGGCTCATCGTCCTGGCGGCCCTGGTGCGCCTCTGGTTCGTGGCCACGGGCCAGCTGGACCTGGTGCAGGACGAGGCCCAGTACTGGGATTGGACCCGCCACCTCCAGCTCACCTACTATTCCAAGGGCCCGCTCATCGCCTGGACCATCGCGGCGGGCTGCAAGCTCTTCGGCAACACCGAGCTGGGCGTGCGCATCGGGTCCATCGCGGGCTCGGCCCTGACCCAGGCCCTGCTCTACCTGTGGTTCGCCCGCGGGTTCCGGCGGCCGCGCACCGGCGTGCTGGCGGTGCTCGTGTTCAACACCACCATGATCTTCGCCGGGCTCGGCATCGTCATGACCACGGACAACGCCTTCACCCTGTTCTGGCTGGTCTGCCTCATGGCCCTGGACGCGGCCGGGCGGCCGCGGACCGCCGGGGCGGAGGCCGGGGCCATGGCCGAAACAGCGACCGGGACCAACCTCACCGGGATGGGCCTCGCCGAGGGGGGCCCCGCCGGGACGGGCCCCGCCGGGACGGACCTCGCCGAGATGGCGTCGGGACCGGGCCGGGCGCGGAACTGGCCCTTTGTGGTGCTGGCCCTGGGCTTCGGCCTGGGCATCCTGGCCAAGTACACCATGCTCGGCCTGGCCGGGCTGGCCGGGGCCTACTGGCTGGCGCTGGTCTGGCGGCGCGAGGCCCCGCGCGGCATGTTCTGGCGACTGGCCGCGGGCCTGGCCGCGGGTCTGGCCCTGGGCTTTTTGCCCACGCTCATCTGGAACATGCAGCACGACTTCGTGGGCTACAAGCACGTGCTCTATCTCATCGGGGCCGAGGGCAAGCAGGCCCAGGCCTTTTTCCACCTCCAGCGGGTGCCCGAGCACCTGCTGGCCCAGCTCGGCCTGGGCACGCCCTGGTGGCTGCCCTTCATGTTCGTGGGCGGCTGGCGGGCCGTGCGCCGCGGGCTGAACCGCTCCACGGCCGCGCCCTCGCCGCTGGCCCCCTACGACCCCGGGGCGCGGCGCAGCCTGCTGCTGGCCCTGTTCTTCTGGCCGGTGTGGGGGTTCTTCCTGCTCTGGAGCTTCCACGCCAAGATCATGCCCAACTGGACCACGGTGAGCTACGTGGCCGGGGTGGGGCTGGCGGCCCTGGCCCTGGACCGCGCCCTCTGGCCCCGGCGCGGGGCGGCGGGCCGGACCCCGCGGGCGCGCATCGTGGCCCGGCTGGGGCGCGCGGCCGTGGTGGCGGCCCTGGTCATGTTCGGCGTGGCCCACACCTTCCAGTACGCCCCGGCGCCGGACCGCTACAATCCCACCAACCGGCTCAAGGGCTGGACCGACCTGGGCCGCATGGTGGACGAGCATCGCCGCGCCGACTTCGCGGACCCGGACAAGGTGTTCGTGTTCTCCAACCTTTACGACATGACCGCGGCCCTGGCCTTCTACGTGCCGGGCCAGCCGCGCACCTATTGCGCCTGGATCGACTCGCGCCGCATGAACCAGTACGACCTCTGGCCCGGGCCCGAGGACAAGGTGGGCTGGGACGCCATCTACGTGCTCAAGGGCCAGACGGACACGGACCACCCGGACAACGACATCCCCACCATGTTCGAGCGGGTGGAGGGGCCCATCTACGTGCAGACCGAGTACGACGGCCGCCCGGCCCGGACCTTCACCCTGTTCCTCTGCTACAACTACAACGGCCTCTGGCCGCGCCAGGCCAGCGGCCTGTACTGATCCCCGCCCCGGGGGGGACGCGCAGGGCCGGAGGGGGGCGGGCCCGGCACGCGAAGCCGCGCCTGCACCCTGCCCCCGTCCGGGACATGAAAACCCCAACCCACAACGGGATTTGAAAAACACGAGGCCCCGGCCGCCATGCGGCCGGGGCCGTTGCATCGCGCCGGGGAGGCAGCGCGACCGCTCCGCATCATTCCTGGCAGGGTCACGGCCAGGCCGCCTTTAAGGCCAGTCCATCCTCTCCCACGTCCTTCTCACCGCAGCGCACGTGTCTGGAGAACGTCCTTCATGCTGTGCCTGCGCCTCATGTTCCATCCCCCACATAAAGATGAGAAGCAATGCCGATTTTTCTTTTCCATAGAACGTCCTGTCGATCCATTTTCCCACTCGTCGAAGCGCGTCATCCGTGTCGATCCCGCACGCCGTGGCCCGACCAAGAATCGCGGCATACGAGGTGAGCCTATCCGTGTCGCTCGCCGATGCCGCGAAAGAGACGCTGTCCGCAATCGGGCAAAAGACAACGACGGCAAAAAGTACGACCGCACCTATCTCCACCGGGAAACGGAACACCTCGCTACCCCCCGAACCGGCCGCAGGCAACCGCGCCAGCCGGGACGGCCGGAGGCTCGGCCAGCGCGCAAGGAATGTAACATCCGTTACATCAAATACGAATCAGCGGCAATCCGCGCATGAAACAAGTGATGACGGCGCTACCGCGTCCCCGAAGGCCACGGGCTGACCGCAACCGGGCCGGAGGCAACCGGGCCGGAAGCAGACGGGAAGAGGCGGCCGCGGAAACGGCAAAGGG
>JBFWIY010000425.1:0-3233 GCA_050255855.1 Desulfovibrionaceae bacterium | reverse complement strand
ACCCGGCTGACGATGGCTTCCACCAGCCGGTTGAATTTCTTGTCCATGCCGTCATCCTCCGATGTCGCATCCCGGGCCGGGCCGGGCGTTCGTCTGGGGGTCGGCGGGGCGCGCCGGGCGCGCCCCGCCGACCGCGGATCCCTTTGGCCGCTAGCCCGCGGGCAGGGTGATGGGCATGCCCATCAGCGGCCAGATGACGAAGATGGCCAGGGCCACCACCAGCATCAGCAGGATGCTGGCCGGCACGCCGTAGCCGAAGAACTCGCCCGGGGTGAACTGCCCGGAGTCGTAGGCGATGGCGTTGGGGGCCGCGCCCACCAGCAGCAGGAAGGGCATGCCCGCCGTCACCAGGGAGGCGAAGAGGATGACCTCCGGCGCCACGCCGAGGTAGGGGGCGATGACCAGGGCCACGGGGAGCGAGATGGCGATGGCCGCCACGTTCATGATGAAGTTGGTCATGACCATGACGAAGAAGGCGATGCTCATGACGAAGACGAACCAGTTGGCCTCCTGGAAGAGCACCAGCCAGTTGACGGCCAGCCACTTGGCCGCGCCGGTCTCCCAGAGGCAGAAGCCGATGCTCATGGCGCCCGCGAAGAGCAGGATGATGTTCCAGCTGATCTCTTCCAGGTCCTTGAGGCTCAGGATCTTGAACACGAAGAACAGGATGCTGGAGACCAGGATGATGGCGGTCTTGTCCAGGGCCTTGAGGGCCGGGACAAAGGAGCGCAGGCTCATGAGCACGATGACCCCGCCCACGATGATGGCGGCCAGGACCTCGTCGCGGGTGAGCTTGCCCATCTGGGCGTTGAGCTCGCGGGCCTTTTCGCGCAGACCGGGGATGCGCGCCTTCTCCGGCTTGAGGAAGATCATGAAGAAGCCCCAGAGCAGGAAGACCATGAGCCAGCCCACCGGAGCCATGTAGTAGGTGAGCTGGAAGAAGCTCACTTCCTGGTGCACGATCTCCTTGAAGAAGCCCACGGCCACCGCGCCGCGCGCCGCGCCGAGCAGGGTGATGATGGAGCCCGCGCCCGCCACGTAGGCCATGCCGATGAACAGGCCCTTGCCGAACTTGGTCTTTTTCCGGCCCTCGCCGTACAGGGCGTAGATGGCCAGCAGCAGCGGATAGATGGTGGCGGCCACGGCGGTGTGGGCCATGATGTGGGTCAAGAGCGCCGTGACCACGAACACGCCCAGGTAGATCATGCTGGTGCGCTCGCCCACGATGTCCAGCATCTTGTAGGCCAGACGCTTGGTCAGCCCGGTCTTGGTGAAGACCAGGCCGATCATGATGGAGGCGAAGATGAACAGCACGGACGGGTCCATGAAGTCCTTGAAGGCCACCTTGGCGGGCCGGATGAAGAACAGGGCCTGGAGCACGCCGATGGCCAGCGAGGTGACGCCGATGGGCAACACTTCGAACACCCACCAGGTGCCGGCCAGCAGGAACACCGCCAACGCGCCCTTGGCCTCGCGGGTCAGCTCGAAATGGTTGCCCAGCGGATCCACGGCGTCGGGCCAGGGCGGGGCGTAGTAGACGATCATGAAGAGCGAGACGCCCAGCAGCATGAAGACCAGGCGTTTCCAGTTGAACGGTTTGACTTCCGCGGTCATGGATTCCCTCCTCCCACGTCGGGCAATAATGGTTTCGCCAGAGATCGTCAGATGGCGCAGCCCAGCACGTGCCGCCTGAGCTGCTCGAACACGTCGGAATAGCGGAGCACCCCCACCACCCGGCCGTCCTGGCGCACCAGCAGGGGCTGGTGCACGCCGAGCAGGTAGCGGTGGATGGCGCGCTCCAGGTCGTCGTCGGCCTCCACGAACTCACCCGGTCCGGGGCGGTGGCAGATGTCCCCCACCTTGAGCCCGGCCGCGCCGCGGCAGAGGTTGTCCAGGGTGTCGGGCCAGAGGTCGAATTCCTTGAACATGCGGGCCACGTACTCGCGGGTCAGGGTGTCGTGGCCGGCGGCCTGGCTCGTGATCTGGCCGTAGGTGGGCTCCAGGGCCAGCAGGATGTCGGCCATGGTCAGCTTGCCCGCCACCGCGCCCCCGGCGTCGAGCACCAGGACGTCGCGGTGGGCGTGGGCCGCGCCGTTGGCCTCGCGCCGCCGTTCCAGGGCCTGGAAGGCCCCGAGCAGGGTCTCGTCCTGGCCCACGCTCACGTAGTCCCCCACGGGAATCATCACTTCGCGTACCTTCATGCGCGTCTCCCTCGCGTTTTCGGCCGGACCGGCTAGTCGCCGCGGCCTGCGGCCCGGATGCGGCGGTCCAGGTCCTCGATGTCCACCGGGGGGTGGACCTCGTCCTTGACGCCGCGTTTCATGGCCTCGATGGACAGGGCCACATCCTTGGGGTGGTTGATGCCGATGACCCGGGCCTCGGGACAGACGTGGGCCACGCGCTCCAGAAAGGTCCGCTCGTCCAGGCCGCCCAGGCGCAGGCCCACCAGGATCACGGCCAGGCCCGAGCGGTGGCAGCAGGCGAGGGCCTCTTCGGCGTCCTCGGCGCTGGTCACCTCGTGGCCCAGCCGGGCCAGGCGTCCGGCCAGGTGCTCGCGGAATTCCGCGTCTTTTTCCAGGATGAGCACGTGCATCGTTCCGCCACTGTTGCTTTCTGCAACGGCGCCGACCACCGGCAACCGCGTGTCAAGCCCCTTTGGCAAGATACGTTCCGACGATGCTATACGCTGCTATTCCGTATGGATGGGAAGATATCGCCGGCGCGGACGCGCGCGGCCCGAGACATATCGAAACAAACGGAAACGCGGCCGTTCAATCCAAATGAAACAGAGTGAACCAAATAGGAACTATTCGCGGGTTTCCCGGGGGTAGAGGGTGTCTCCGGCCTGGAGCAGGCCCGTGGCCAGACGCTCCAGCACCACGTCCACCGGGCCCATGACCCCGTCCAGCACCCGCACGCCCTTCCAGGCCAGGAACTGGGCGTATTCCTCCTCGATGCCCGCGCAGACCACGGCCTGGACGTTCTCCAGCATGACCATGCGGCACAGGCCCTCGGCCGAGCCCTGGTCCAGGACCACCAGCCGCTGCTGCCCCACCCGGCCCCCGGCCAGCAGGGCCACCAGGACCTCGGTGGCCAGGTCGAAGCGCGGGGCCACCTCGTTGTCGTACAGGGGGATGAGCACCTTTTCCGTCTTGTCCATGCCGATGTCCCTTGGTCCGGGTTCCGTGCGGCCGGAGGCCTGGCGGCCTCCGCCTTCGCAAGGCAGGGGCCGC
>JBFWIY010000424.1:0-3251 GCA_050255855.1 Desulfovibrionaceae bacterium | reverse complement strand
GTGCGGGCCAGCAGGGCGGCGAAGGGCTCGTCCGGGTCCACCCGGCCGCGCAGGGGCAGGGTGTTCACGAAGAGGCCCACCAGCGGCTCCAGCTCGGGCCGGTGGCGTCCGGCCGTGGGCACGCCCAGGATCATGTCCTGGCGGCCGGTGAGGCGGTGGAGCAGGGCCAGGGTCACGGCGGCCAGAGCCGGGAAGAGCCCGGTCTCCGCGCCCAGGCGGCGCAGGCCCTCCGCCAGGGCCCCGGGCAGGGCGAACTCCAGGGCCGCCCCGGTGAAGTCCTGCAGGGCCGGGCGGGGCCGGTCGGCGGGCAGGTCCAGGGGCTCGGGCAGATCGGCCAGCTCGGCGCGCCAGAAGTCCAGCCGGGCCCGGGCCGCCGGGGTCTCGCGCCGGGACAGGCTCCAGGCGGCCCAGTCGCGGTGGCGCGGGGCCGGGTCGGGCAGGGCCGGGAGGCTCCCGTCCCCGGGGTCCGTGGTCCAGGCCCGGGCCAGGTCGGTCAGGAGCACGCTGACGGACCAGCCGTCCGCCACCAGGTGGTGCAGGCAGACGAAGAGGATGTGGCGGTCCGGGCCCAGGCGCAGCAGCCGGGCGCGCAGGAGCGGCTCCCCGGCCGGGTCGAAGGGCCGGTTCGCCTCGGTCTCCATGGCGGTCCGGGCCAGGGCCTCGGGGTCGGGCCCGGCGGCGCAGTCCGTCAGGGGCAGGAGCGCGGCCGCCGCGTCCGGTCCCGGGGCCGGGTCCACCACCAGGCGCGGCTCGGCCTGGGGCCCGTCCGGCTGGACCACGCGGGAGCGCAGGGGTTCGTGGCGGCGGACCACCGCGGCCAGGGCCCGGGCCAGGCGGGCCGGGTCCATGGGGCCCGTGAGCCGCACCGCCCCGGCCACGTTGTAGGCCGCGCTCGCCGGGGCCATGCGTTGCAGGGTCCAGAGGCGGCGCTGCCCCCCGGACAGGGCATAGTCCGGGGCCTCGGCCAGGGCCGGGATGGGCTGCGGCGCGGCCGTCGGCGCGGGGGCGTCGGGGGCGGCCAGGGCGGCGGCCGTGGCCTCCACGGTGGGGGCGGCCATGAACTCGCGCAGGCCCGGGGCGCGGCCCAGGTCCCGGCGCAGCCGGGCCAGCAGGCGCATGGCCTTGAGGCTGTGCCCGCCCAGGTGGAAGAAATTGTCGCGGGGCCCGACGCCGGAGCGCTCCAGCACGGCCTCGAAGGCGCGGGTCACCACGGCGGCCGTGTCCCGGTCCGCCGCGCCGGCCGTGGGGGCCTGGGGCGCGGGGCGCGGGGCCTCGGCCAGGCGGCGCACCAGGGCCCGGCGGTCGGCCTTGCCGCTGGCCGTGACGGGCAGCTCGGCCACGACCAGGAAGCGCGCGGGCACCAGCCAGGCCGGGAGCCGGGCCTGAAGGGCGGCGCGCCACTGCTCGGGCCCGCCCGCGTCGGCGCGCACCACGGCGGCCAGCTCCAGGCCCTCGCCGTCCCCATTTCCGCCGCCCCCATTCCCATCGTCCGTCCCCGCGCCGCCCGCGATCTCCCCGGGCGACACGGCCAGGACAACGGCCTCGCGCACCCCGGGCAGGGCGGCCAGGGCGGCCTCCACCTCGCCGGTCTCCACGCGGTGGCCGCGCACCTTCACCTGGCCGTCGCGGCGGCCGCCGAACTCCAGCACCCCGTCCTCGCGCCAGCGGCCCAGGTCCCCGGTGCGGTAGAGCCGTTCGCCCGGCAGCTCCGGGCTGTGCACGAAGGCCGCGGCGGTGAGGTCCTCGCGCCCCAGGTAGCCCAGGGCCAGGCCGTCTCCGGCGGCGCAGATCTCGCCCCACACGCCGATGGGCGTCGGGCGCAGGGCCGCGTCCAGCACGTAGGCCCGGGTGTTGGCCACCGGGCGGCCCAGGGGCACGGGGCCGCGGGTGTCCGCGGGGCGGATGCGCCAGGTGGTGGTGAACACGGTGTTTTCCGTGGGGCCGTAGCCGTTGTGGAGCCGGAGCCCCGGGCAGGCGTCCAGGATGCGGCGCATGCGGACCGGGCTCACGGCCTCGCCGCCGGTGAACAGGGCGCGCAGGGGCCGGAAGCTCTCGGGCTCGTCGTCGGCCAGGCGGTGGCACAGGGTGGCGGTGAGCCACAGGAACGTGACCCCGAAGCGCCGGATGGCCCGGGCCAGGCCGCCGGGCTCCAGCAGCCCGGTGCGGTCCGGCAGGCCCAGGCGGCCGCCGGTGAGCAGCGGGCCCCAGAACTCCAGGGTGGAGGCGTCGAAGGCCGGGGGCGCGGCCAGGATGCACCCGTCCTCGGGCCCGAAGGGGTAGAAATCGTTGTTGCACACCAGGCGCAGCACGGCCCGGTGCGGCACGCCCACGGCCTTGGGCTCCCCGGTGGACCCGGAGGTGAAGAGCACGTAGGCGCAGGCCTCGGCCGGGACGTCCGGCCCCGGGAGCGGGGCGTCGGGGCCATCCGCGGGACCTTCGGCGTCGGGGGCCAGCAGGGTCACCCCCGGCAGGCCCCGGGCCAGGGCCTTGGTCCCGTCGGCCTCCGGGCCGCCCGCCACGCCCAGCCGGCACCCGGCGCGCTTCGCCATGGCGGCCAGCCGCGCGGGCGGGTCCTTGGGGTCCAGGGGCATGTAGGCCGCCCCGGTCTTGAGGATGGCCAGCACGGCCACGGGCAGGTCCGGCCCGGGCAGGTCCGCCGCGCCCACCACCTGCCCCGGGCCCGCCCCGGCGGCCAGCAGGGCGCGGGCCAGGCGGCCGGAGCGGCGGTCCAGCTCCCGGTAGCTCATGGTCCGCAGCTCATTCGAGCCGTCCGCCGCCTCCCAGGCCAGGGCCGGGGCCGAACCCCGGGCGGCGGCGACCTCGGAAAACACGCGGACCAGGTTGGCGTCGCGCGGGTAGGGCCGGGCCGTGGCGTTGCAGGTCTCCAGCACCAGGCGGCGCTCCTCCGGGGGCAGGAGGTCCAACTCGCCCACCGGGGCCTCGGGGTGGCGGGCGGCCTGCTCCAGGCGTCGCACCACCTGGGCGGCCAGGCGCTCGGCCCGGCCCGGGGTGAAGAGTTCGTCGGCGTAGCGCAGGTCCAGGGTCAGGCCCCTGGGCCCGGGCTCGAAATGGAAGGCCAGGTCGAATTTGCTCCCCGCGGCCGGGCTTGCCTGGGGCGCGGCGTCCGGGGCGTCCCCGGGCCCGGCCTGGGCGGGCGGCGGATCGCCGAGGCCCGCGGGCTCCATGGTCACGAGGACGTCGAAGAGCGGGTTGCGGCCGGGCTCGCGCGGGCCGTCCCAGTCCTCCACCAG
>JBFWIY010000423.1:0-3259 GCA_050255855.1 Desulfovibrionaceae bacterium | reverse complement strand
CGGAGAATCGCCGCATCACCGGCTATGCCGGGGCGCGCCGCGGGGTTCCGACGATGCGCTACCGGCTTTTCGACAAGACGAGCTGAGCGCGGACGACGTCCGCCCCCGCACGGCGACAGGCCCCGGACTTCCGTCCGGGGCCTGTCGCCGTGCGGGTCAGCCCTGGTTCGGGTCGTCCAGGGGCCCCCGGTCGGCCCCGGCCATGCCGTGGCGGGGTCCCGGGACGTTTCCCGCGGTCTTGTCGGTTTCGGGGCGGCCCCGCCACAGGGTGACCACGGTGAGCGCCAGGCCCACGGCCAAGGCCAGTAGCAGGAGGCCGCCGAAGGGGAGGCCGAAGATTCGGCCGATGCCGAAAAATCCGTCACTGCCGATCAATCTGGGGCAGAGTCCGGAGGACCCGCCTGCGGCGGCCATCAGGTCGCTCGCTCCCAAAAGGATCATGATCGCACCTCGCGCGGACAACGAAGCGCCGTCGTCCCGGTCCCGCCGTGCGGGGGCCGGGAGGGCGTCCGGGGTCCTTTGCTTTAGATGGCCTCTTATGGCCCAATGCAGGGCGGGTTGCAATGATTCTTTTGGCGTGAAAACCGATAGTTGTATCCCGTTTCATACGCGAATGATCTGATTTTTTGGCAAAAGCGGGAAGCCGGCCCCGAGGGGCGGGACCGGCGGGACGCGCCCGCCGGTCCCGAGCGTGTGGGCTACCAGCGGCCGGAGTAGCCGGGGCAGGCGGCCAGGCCGGCGCCCATGCCCCGGCCCGGTCCGACGGCCACGGCCGGGGTGATGCCGAACTGCCCGGCCACCTGGGTCCGGAACTCGGCCTGCTCCCGGCCCATGCGGTCGGCCAGGTCGGCGAGTCCGGTCCGGGCCTGGGCGGCCCCGGCCTCGTCCGGGGCGGCGGCCAGGCGGTTCTCCAGCTGCGCGCCCTCCAGGCGCAGGGCGGCCATGCGCTCCAGGTGGCCCTGGCGCAGCTTCTCAAAGGCGGTGCGCTGCTCGGCCGTCAGGTTGGCCGCGGCCCCGGTCCAGTCGTCGTCCATCATGCCGTAGCCGTAGCCGTAGCCGGAGCCGTAGCCCGCCATCATGCCGTAGCCGTGGCCGTAGCCGTACATGCCGTACCCGTGGCCCCAGCCACCGGCCCAGGCCAGGGCGGCCGCGGCCAGCACGGCTACGCCCGCCAGGGTCAGGGATCTGCGGATCAATGTCTTCATGTCGAGTCTCCTTGAAGTTTTCCATACCGTTTTGGTATGCTTTGTACCCGAAGATGAAGCAGGACCCGTGCCATCCATGAACAGTCTGTAATCTATCGGCATTGCGATGGGTTGCCCGGTCTGGACATGCAATATTTTGCACGTCCAGGCCGGGCCATTTTGCACTAGTTGTGCAGCTTTTCGAGCAGCCAGGCGATATTTTCGCCCAGTTCGCGCATGGTGTTCAGGGCCTCGGCGTCCTCGGCCGCCTTGCCGGGCTCGCGGCCGTAGCCCAGGTTCCAGTAGGAGGACCCCGGCACGACCATGCCCCGGCTGGCGAAGAGGTGGTTGATGGTGTCCAGCACGTGCATGGTCCCGGCCCGGCGCGCCACGGCCACGGCCGCGCCCACCTTGCGGCGCAGGGGGTTGCCGTTGGCCCCGGCCACCATGCCCGCCCGGTCCATGAGGGACTTCACGTTGCTGGTCACGTCCGCGAAGTAGGAGGGCGAGCCGATGAGCACGGCGTCGGCCTCGAACATGGCCTGGATGTAGTCGTTCATGGCGTCGCCGCCCATGGCGCAGCGGCGGTCCTTGTTCTCGAAGCACTGGTAGCAGGCGATGCACCCGGCCAGCGGCTTGGGCCCGAGCTGGATGAGCCGGGCGTCCATGCCCGCGGCCCGGATGGGGTCGAGCACGGCGTTCAGCAGCAGGGCGGTGTTGCCGTTCAGCCGGGCGGAGCCGTTGAAGGCCACGACGTTCATGAAGACCTCCTGGGTTGGGTTCAGAAGTTGACGAAGAGCTTGCGCGCGGCCAGGACCTTGTCCAGGTAGTCCCGGGTCTCCCGGGCGGGGAGGCGGCGGCGCAGGGTGGAATACACGCCCGAGGGGCCCTGGGCGTTCATGCGCGCCACCGCGGCGTCGGCGCTGGAGCCGAACACCCGGCGCACGGCCCCGGGCCCGCCGTTGTACGCGGCGATGCTCAGGTACTCGCGCGAGACCTCGGAGCCCACCGCGCCGAAGTGCCGGGTGAGCAGCAGGTGCAGGTAGGCCGTGCCGTAGGTGATGTTCACCCCGGGCGCGGTGAGGTCCCGGGCGGCCGGGGTGCAGGTCCGGCCGTTGAGCAGGCGGCAGACGTCGGCCCCGGCGGTGGACGGCACCACCTGCATGAGCCCCACGGCCCCGGCCGAGCTCACGGCGAAGGGGTTGAAGTCCGACTCGGTGTTGATGACGGCGCAGACCAGGTTGGGGCTCACGCCGAAGCGCTGGGCCGCGTCCAGGACCTGGGGCCGGAACTTGGCGGCGCGCACCATGAGGTGGTCGCGCACCATGGGGATCTGCACGGACCAGACCTTGGCGGAATGCCCGCCCACCTTGGCCCGGCGCACGCGCAGGCCCCCCAGCACCAGGGTCTCGGCGAAGCGCTTCGCCTGGGTCTCGGTGGCGATGTCCCGGCCGTCGGCGTCCTTGACCTCGCCCAGCAGGAACGGCGTGCCCCCGAGGGCCACCTCCCCGGCGGAATAGAGGTCCACCCCGCGCGGGTCGTTGGGGGTGAGCAGGGTGGTGACCACGGCCTGCTGGAGGCTGGCCAGGGTGTTCCTGGCGTCCACGGTCTCCACGCTCACCACCCCGGCGTCGAAGTCCACCAGGGCGCGGGCCCGGTAGTCCTGGGTGTATTTCACGTACTGCTTGGGGGTGGGGGCCTTGGCGTCGCTGCCCCAGACCCCCTCCACCGCGTCCACGAAGCGCTTGACGTCGCGCACCAGGGCCTGCGGGTTGGAGGCGTAGCCCACGGCCTTGCTCCGGGCCAGGGAGGTGAAGGCCGAGGTGGGGTTTCCCGAGGCGGCGGCCTGCACGGCGCGCACCGCGTCCCATTTGGAGCAGGCCGCCAGGGCCAGCAGGGCCAGGAGCAGGGCCGGGAGCAGGACCGGAATCGGGTGCGGCAGGCGGGGCGGGCGGGCGGATCGGGACACGGAGGGGCCTCCCGGGGGTTGGAACGCGGACGGGGCCCCGAAGGGCCCCGTCGGCATCGTGCGCAGAGGACCGCCGATGCCGCGGGGAGGAGTCCGGCGGCGCGGC
>JBFWIY010000422.1:0-3259 GCA_050255855.1 Desulfovibrionaceae bacterium | reverse complement strand
CCCGGAGCACTCGTACACCACGTCCCAATAGCGCAACAGCCCGGAATAGTTGCCCGGCATGCTCACGGACTCGCGCACCACGCTGCTGCGGAACTCGATCTTGTGGAACCGGGCCACGTAATGGTCGGCCTCCCGCGTCACCGTGACGTTGGCGCTGCCCGCCACCGGGTCGGCGTTGAGCCGGGCCACCCAGCTCTGGGCGAAGCCCGCAAAGGACTCGTGCAGGCGCAGGTGTTCCTTTTCCTGCGGCGTGAGCTCCTGGGGCGGCAGGGCGGCCACCGTGGCGTTCTCCGCCCCGGTCGCCTCCGGCCCGGTTGTCTCCGCCCCGGTCGCCTCCGGCCCGGTGGGGGCGTCGGCCGAGGCCGGGACGGACGCCTGGCCCCAGGCCAGGGCCGGGACCAGCAGCAGTGCAGCCAGCAGGAGCGACCGTCCGATCATGAAGGTTTCCGAAGGGTTCAGGTGAAACGGATACGGCCGGGGGGGCGGGAAGCCCGCCTCCCCGGCCGACGCCGATTTTTTAGCATCCTTGCGGATGCAGGGCAACTACTTCGCCGGGATGATCTCCACGCGGCGGTTCATGAACCGGCCCTCGGAGGTCTTGTTGTCGTACTTGAAGCTCTTGCCCTTGCCCACGGCCTGCATGCGGGCCTCGTCCACACCGTGCTTCACCAGCCAGTTCTTCACGGCGTTGGCGCGGTTGGCGGACAGGGTGGCGTTGTACTTGTCGGTGCCGACGTAGTCGGTCCAGCCTTCCACCACCACGGACTGGTTGGGGCTCTCGGAGAGCAGCAGCTGGGCCTGCTCCAGCACCGGCACCATGTCGGCGCGGATGGCGTAGGAGTCGAAGTCGAAGTTGATGCGCAGGACGATGTTCATGGCCTCGGCGGCCTTGGGGGCGGCCACGGGCGCGGCGGCCTCGGTGAAGAACACGTCCTTGACGAACTTCTTCATGACCGCGTCGTCACCCACGAGGGCGGCGCCCTCGGCCGGGACGGAGCAGTTGTTCAGCGCCCGGATCTCCTCCACCACCATCTTGCCGTGGGCCTCGTCCGCGTAGCTGACCACGTGGAAGCAGACCTTGCCCTGGTACTTGGCGTACAGGGCCTGGGCCTGGGCCACCGGGTCGGAGCCCTCGTTGGAGTTGCCGTCGGTGACGATGATGACCGCGGTCTTGCCGGTCAGCCCGGCCAGGACGCTGTCCAGGCTGATGAGGCCGTCACCCATGGGGGTCATGCGCAGGAACGGATCGTAGTTGGTCTGCAGACCGGCCACGGCCGCGCCCACCGCGGACTTGGAGTAGGCCGCGGGCTGGGAATAGCCCTTGAACGGGGCGAAGGTGAACACCGCGGAGGTGTAGCCCAGCTCGGGAATGGCCGCGTTCATCTTGGCCAGCATGTCCTTGGCCAGGACGATCTTTTTCGCGCTCTTGCCCTGGTAGCTCATGTCCATGGACCCGGAGTGGTCCACGAAGAGGATGAAGTTGTCGACCTTGGGCACCAGCTTGGTGGCGGCGAAGGACGACCCCACGGCCAGCGCCATGCCCAGGCACAGCGTGATCAGAATGGTGAGGATGCGGGTAAGCCTGCTCATGATGACTCCTTCCTGTTCGGATTAATACGGCTGATTCCAGCCCTTGCAGACAATGTCCGTATTTTCCTGATACGTGGAGTCGTATCATAATGCAAGGAACTTTCAGTCACAATGAGAAAGCGCCGCCCCGGAGAGAGGGGCAAAATCGTCCCTGTTCCCCGACAGTTGCGTCCGAGGCGGGAAGCACGTACACTGCCCGGCGCGGGCCCGCCCCGCCCCCCGGGGGCGACCAGGCCCGCAAAGGAGACCTTCCATGCACATCGTCACCGGAGGCGCCGGGTTCATCGGCAGCGCCATGGTCTGGAAACTCAACCGGATGGGCATCGACGACATCCTGGTGGTGGACAACCTGGCCAGCACCGAAAAATGGAAGAACCTCGTGGGCCTGCGCTACGAGGACTACCTGCACCGCGACCAGTTCTTCAAATACATCGTGGAAGGCGACGACCCCTTCGAGACCGAGGCGGTCTACCACATGGGCGCCTGCTCCAGCACCACGGAGCTGAACGCCGACTTCCTCATGGAGAACAACTACCGCTACTCCCAGATGGTCTGCCGCTTCTGCCTCAACAACGGGGCGCGCATGGTCAACGCCTCCAGCGCCGCCACCTACGGCGACGGGAGCCGGGGCTTCTCCGACGACCCCGCCGGGATCCGGGGCCTGCGCCCCCTGAACATGTACGGCTACTCCAAGCAGCTCTTCGACCTCTGGGCCCTGGGGGCCGGGGCGCTGGACCGCATCGCCAGCCTCAAGTTCTTCAACGTCTACGGGCCCAACGAGTACCACAAGGGCGACATGATGAGCGTGGTGCGCAAGGCCTTCACCCAGATCGGGGCCACCGGACGGCTCAAGCTCTTCCGCTCCCACCACCCGGACTACGCCGACGGCGGCCAGCTGCGCGACTTCGTCTACGTCAAGGACGTGGTGGACATCATGTGGTGGCTCTTCGAGCACCCCGAGGCGGGCGGCATCTTCAACGTGGGCACCGGCGCGGCCCGCAGCTTCAAGGACCTGGGCCTGGCCACCTTCGCCGCCATGGGGCGCGAGCCGGACATCGAATACATCGACATGCCCGAATCCATCCGCGGGAAATACCAGTACTTCACCCAGGCCGAAATGGGACGGCTGCGCGCCGCGGGGTACGACGCCCCCATGACCTCCCTGGAGGACGGCGTGGCCGACTACGTGCACAACCACCTGCAACAGGACGATGCGTATCTGGCGAGCTAGAGGGGCGGCGTGAAGAAACGCCTCGGAAACGTGCTGCTGGTCCTGCTGCCCCTGGCCTTCCTCATGGCCGGGCGGCCGTGGCTGCTCTATTCCCAGGAGTCCCCGAACTTCGTGGAGCAGCGCTGGGCCACCGGCGCGGACCTGACCCCCGGCCCGGCCTTCAGCCAGGCCGCGGCGCAGCTGGCCGACCCGGCCGGGAGCGCGTCGCCCCAGGCCGCCCCGGCCGCCCCGGCCGCGCCCGAACCGGCCCGCTGGGACGCCGACGCCCCGCTGCCCGCCCCGCCGGTCCCGGCCCCGGACGCCGCGCCCCCGGCCGCCCACCACCAGCCCAAGAGCCCCGCGGCCTACGCCGACGCCGACAAGTGGACCTTCACCGCGGACCGCGTGGCCGCCCAGCACGACTCGCAGTACATCGAGGCCGAGGGCAACGCCACCTTC
>JBFWIY010000421.1:0-3260 GCA_050255855.1 Desulfovibrionaceae bacterium | reverse complement strand
CAGCCGCCGCGCCGTGACCCCGCGCAGGCCCAGGACGCGCAGGCGGCAATAGACGTGCAGCGGGTTCAGGTGATGCTGAAGGCGGAGTTTGAGTGCGTGCATGGCGACGCTCCTTGCTCCTCATATCGTCCATCGCGGCCCGGCGCTATAGGGGTGGCCGCCCGCTTCTCCGGTCCCGCTTCCGGGCCCTATCCTTGCTCCGCGTCCGCTTTCGATTTCGTCCCGGCTTCCGTCCCGGCTTCCGCTCCTGCTTCCGTCCCGGCCGCGGGCCCGCGCACGGCCCGGACCAGGAAGCGGTCGCCGCGGGTTTTGTGCCCCACGCCCACGGCCCCCTTGTTCAGGTACAGGGCCATGGCCCAGTCCGGTTCGTAGGCGCTGCTGGTGGCCGACCAGTACACGTCGGCCCCCTCGGGCAGGACGAAGGGGTGGCCCTGGGGCAGGGCCGGGGCGGCCTGCCCGGCGTCCACCAGGCTCTCCAGCTCGGGGATGGACGGCAGCCGCCAGGGGCCTTGGCCGCCCCCCGCCCGCTCGTTGCGCGCCCGCACGGCGGCCAGGGCCCCGGGCCAGTCCGTGGGCTCCGGCTCGGCGCGGCGGGCCCAGGTCAGGCCCGTGAGCCGGTCCCGCACGGCCTCGCCCTGGACCGCGAAGCGCGGCTCGGGCCAGGCCGCGCCCCGGCGCAGCTCCCCGTCCTGTCCGGTCCCGGCGCAGGGCACGGCCGCCCCGGCCGCGTCGAAGCAGCGGGTCTGGCCCGTGGCCGCCAGCCGCCCCTGGCCCGCGCCGCGCACCAGGCGCACCAGGCAGTCCTGGTCCTTGCGGCCGTAGAACATGCGCCCTCCGGCGAAGTGCACGTACCAGGCGTAGGCCGGGTTCACGGCCGAGCTGGTGCCGGTCCAGTGCCAGTTGGGGGTGAAGCCGAGAAAGGGGTGGCCTTCGGGCAGGGCCGGGTCGCGGGTGGCGAAGCTCACCAGGCCGAAGAGCTCGCGCCGGTTGGGCAGCCGCCAGTCGCGCGCCCCGTGGCGGCCTTCCGCGTTCCAGGCCCGCGCCAGGTCCAGGGCCTCGGCCCAGGGCAGGGGGAATTCCGTGGGGGCCTCGCGCGTCCAGACCAGGCCGGTGAGCCGGTCGCGCACCAGGGCCCCGGCCGGGCCCTCGATCCCGAAGCGCGCCCCCGGGGCCGGGACCTGCGCGGCGTGGAAGGCCGCGTCCTGGCCCGAGCCCGGGCAGGGGACGGCGCGGCCCGCGGCGTCGAAGCACCGGCGCTGGCCGCTGGGCAGGGGGATCACGCGGCTTCCCGGAAGTTCAGGCCCAGGCCCGCCAGCACGGCCACGGCCATGACCACGGCCAGGGCCGCGCTGACGTGGAAGACCATGTCCAGCCCGCTGGCCGCGTAGACCAGGCCCATGGCCATGGGGGCCAGGGTCTGGGCCAGGCGGAGCAGGGTGCCGTTGGCGGCCATGTAGGCGGCGCGCTGGCCTTCCGGGGCCAGCCCGGCCAGCATGGTCATGGTGGTGGGCACGCAGAGCCCCTGGGCCAGGCCGAAGAAGAGCACCGGCGCCACGGTCCACCAGGCCCCGGGCATGCGCGGGGTGAGCACCACGCAGATGAAGTACGAGGCGGCCGCGGCCAGCAGCAGCACGGCCTTGCGGATGTGGGCCGAGAGCCAGCCCAGGCCGAAGGCGGCCAGGGCCGTGAGAAAGGAGGCCGAGCCGAAGACCGTGCCGATGACCAAGGGCGAGGCGGCGAAGCGCTGGTGCAGGAGCACGGGCAGATAGGTGACCAGCGGGCCGTACAGGATGCAGAAGCCGAGCAGGGTGCAGGCGAAGAGCGCCAGCACCGGGCCGGAGCGCATGCTGCGCAGGGCGCTCTTGAGGTAGTCGCCCATGCTCCCCGTGGGCTTGGGCTCGGGGATGACCAGGCGCGTGCGGCAGAGCCAGGCCACGGGCAGGGCGGTGAGGGACAGCAGGAAGGGCCAGCGCCAGCCGAACAGGCTGAGCACGCCGCCCAGGGCCGGGAACAGGGCCGTGCCCAGGGAGAGCACGCTGGCGTTGACGCCCATGGCCGTGGTGCGCTGGCGGCCCTGGTAGAGGTCGCCGATGATGGTGCCGTAGAGCACGCCCAGCGGCCCGGCCCCGATCCCCTGGCCGAAGCGCAGGAGCAGGAGGGACCAGAGGTCGTTGGTCAGGGCGCAGCCCGCGCCGCACACCCCGAAGCAGACCAGGGCCGGGATGAGCACCTTCTTGCGCCCGAAGCGGTCGGCCAGGATGCCCGTGAGCGGGGCGATGAGCACCCCGGGCAGGGTGAAGGCGGTGATGACCAGGCCGATGGTGGCGGGCGGGATGGAGAGGGCCACCATGATGCTCGGCAGGGCGGGCACGATGCTGGACACCCCCATGACCACCATGAGGGTGACGCCGAAGACGATCTGGAGGTTCTTGTCGCGGTACAGGGAGGACACGGGGCCTACCCGCTGTTTCGGGCCGGTTCCCGGGCCGATTCCCCGGCGGATTCCCCGGCGGATTCCTTGATGGCCGCGTCCATGAGCAGGTTGTCGCGGTGGATGGCCACGGCAAAGGGCGGGTGGCCGAGGATGGTCTCGATCTCGTCGGAGCGGCGGCCCAGGATGCGGGAGAACTCGTCGGACCCGTAGTTGGACACGCCCACCCCCAGGGTGCGGCCGTCCAGGTGGCGGATGCGCACCAGGGCCCCGGGCTCGAAGGCCCCGCGCACCTCGCGCACCCCGGCGGGGAGCAGGCTCTTGTTGGCCCGGGCCAGGGCGCGGGCCGCGCCGTCGTCCACCACCACCTCGCCCGAGGGGTCGTCGTGGTAGGCCAGCCAGTACTTCTTGCTGGACACCGCATGGGAATCCGGCGGCACCAGGGTGCCCAGGGAGGGGTCGTCCAGGGCGCGGGTCAGGCTGAAGTCCCCCCGGCCGGAGAGGATCAGGGTGGGCACGCCGAGCTGGGCGGCGCGCTGGGCGGCCAGAAGCTTGGAGTGCATGCCCCCGGAGCCCACGCTGGTCTTGCCGTCGCAGAGATTGGCCAGGTCCAGGGCGTGGATGTCGTCGATGACGGCCAGGCGGCGCGCGTCGGGGTGGCAGTCCGGGTTCTTGTCGAAGACCCCGGCCGCGGAGGTGAGGTTGACGAACAGGTCCGCGCCCACCAGCCCCAGGGCCATGCTGGCCAGCGTGTCGTTGTCGCCGAAGATCTCTTCCACGGCCACGGTGTCGTTTTCGTTGATGATCGGAATGACCCGCCAGTCCAGCA